>DAWB01000208.1 GCA_002505805.1 Methanosaeta sp. UBA80
GCGGTCCGGTATGCACGGAGCGCACCGCCGATCACGGAGCCAGCCTTGGCCTGGGCAGCGACGGCGTGCTGCACGGCGCCCTGACAAAAATCCTCCAGGACCCCTACGGCCAGATTCTGGAGTCCTATTCCGTGGCTGCCGGCCTGGACTACCCCGGAGTGGGGCCGGAGCTGGCATACCTGGCGGAGAGAGGCCGGGTGACAACAAAAATAGCCGACGACCAGACGGCCATGCGGGGCTTTCATGCGCTATCTAAATTAGAGGGGATCATACCTGCTCTGGAGTCGGCCCATGCCCTGGGCTACTGCCTGGAGCATGAGGCGGAGCTGGGAGAGCTGGCGGTGATCAACGTCTCCGGTCGGGGAGACAAGGATCTATCAACGGTGATGGAATATGAGAATCTCTGAAGCATTCCAAAAAGCGCCCCTGCTCATCGTCTACATCTGCGCCGGGGACCCCAGCCCCGAGGCCACGCCGGAGCTGGTGCGCCGCCTGGCAGCCGCCGGTGCAGATATAATTGAGCTGGGCCTGCCCCACTCCGATCCCATAGCCGACGGCCCCACCATCCAGGCCGCCGCCCAGAGGGCCATTGCGGCGGGGATGAACACCGATGTCTACTTCGGCGTAGCAGCCGCGGCGGATGTTCCTGTTCCCAAGGTATTCATGGGCTACTACAATATGATCTATGCCCGGGGCCTGGAGCGCTTTGCCGGGGACTGCGCCGGCTCCGGCATAAGCGGCCTGATTGTGCCCGATCTGCCCCCGGAGGAGGCCGGGCCACTGAAGGCCGCCTGCGCCGCTCATGACGTGGACCTGATCTTCCTCGTCGCCCCCAACACCCCGCCAGAGCGGCTAAAGATGATTGAGCAGGAGACATCCGGCTTTCTCTACCTCGTGGCCAGGACAGGGGTCACGGGAGCCAAGAGCGATGTGCTGCAGAGCACCAGGGATCTCGTCGCCCGGGCTGCAAGCAGCAAGCCCAGGGCAGTGGGCTTTGGCATCTCCACCGCCGCTCAGGCGGCGGAAGTGATAGCCGCGGGTGCGGATGGGGCCATTGTGGGATCGGTCTGCGTGGACCTGATCGCCCGGGGAGAGGAGGAGAAGCTGATGACCCTGGTCAGAGAGATGAAAAAGGCGGTAAAGGCGGCGGGAAGGGCAAGACTCCAATAGTCTGCGCAAGAGAGAGGCGAGCATGACCGAGGATCAGAGAAGGTTCGTCTCCCTGACCAGGGGCGACCTGGAGGCGGGGGCGGATGTGACAATCGTGGCCTATGGCGACTCCATCACCGCCGGATTTGCCGTGCGCCGGGGCTTTCCCTCCTTCTGGAAGCAGATGCTCGAGGAAAAATATCCCGAGGCAGGAGTAGAGATGATCAACTCCGGCATCTCCGGGGACACCACATTGGACGGCATCTCCCGCCTGGACTGGGCAGCCCTCTCCTATGAGCCGGACCTGGTGACCATCAACTTCGGCATCAATGACTGCGTTCTTGGCCTGGGCCTGGAGGAGTTCGAGATGAACCTGGTGGAGATGGTGCGGCGCATCCGGGCTGGACCGGTATCGGAGGTGCTGCTCCTCTCCTCCCAGCCCCTGGAGACGCCGCCCTATGATCGGCTGGTTATGGACTACTACCAGGCCATAGAGAGGGTGGCAAAAGAGATGGAGGCGGGATTCGTGGATGTTCACGGAGCCTGGATGCGACGGGTAGGCCAGGGAACGCCGCTTTCCAGCCTCATCCTTCCAGGCCTGGATCATCCCAATGAGGCCGGATACAGGATCATCGCTGAGGAGTTGATGGAACTCTTCTAATCATAACATTCACCGGTATAGCCGCACATTCCAGTTCGAGGAGAGTTGACCAGGGGCAGAAGCATATCTTCACCGCATTCATGCTTTTTAGCACAATCATCACACACATATCCGGTGCCCTCATCGCTGCATATGCAGCAAATGGCTGTGGCTGGCTTGCCGCAGGTGTTGCATCTGATATCAGGCGGATCGTTTCTGGCCATAATGACTGCGCCCTTGCCTTGCGCCTGTCCTTCTCTGGCCGATATCACCTTTATGAGAAGCTCAGTAGAGGTTCCAAAGTCGTAGATATGCTCGAACTTCATTCCCGGAGCTATCACCTTTTCCAGGGCAAATCTCATGCTTCGATCGCCCGGCTCAAATTTTTCCGAGAAGAAAGATTGGCCTTGGATCTCAAAGCTGCTCAGGTGGCCGCAGCACTCCAGCCATAAGTCTCTTAAAAAACTGTCCAGATCGTCTAATGTGGCTTTGGCGGGAATCTCGATATGCAGCCAATACATAGGCAGGTAGAGCCCCTCTACTTGCAGATGAAAGATGGTTTTAGCCACCCCTTTGCCTGAGCCTTTCTTTGAGGGCGCCTCATTCTCCGTCTTTCTGGCCGGACAGGCCTGCAAGTGCCTTAAAATGGTTGATTTAGAATAGCTTCCTCCACAATAGCTGCATGTCCCCTTTGAGCTTATTCGGGTCATATCTCCTCCTCCATTAGGCCGAAAATTTATCCTTCGCAGTTTATTCTCCTTAGAGACGATGATTCTGGCGATTCATAAAGATATTTGTCTGTGTCTGCTCAAAACAAAGCAAAGGATTCAACTTCTTAAGCTCTCAAGACAGCATCATGAAGCCAGAGAACATCCGGGAGGTCTGCCCGGTCTGCGGCAGCTCCGATCTATACCTGGAAGCAGGCGGTTATACCGGCAAGCTCTACCGCTGCAAGAATTGCGACTACCTGGGGGCTCTGATTGTGGAGGCGGACGAGGAGATGGCCAGGGCCATAAGAGAGGACTACAAGAAAGAGAAAGAAGCTTGAGAGCAGAGAGCCACAGGCGGCCCATTGCCTATCTCTCTATTCCCCAATATACTTCTCCAGAAAGTCGAAGGGGGCCGGCCTGCCTTTAGCAATCTGATAGGCATCGTAGGAGCAGAGTACAACCCCCACAATCCAGCCCATGCCCGAGCTGATAGCTGCCACAGCTGCTGTTAGGAAGAACAGGACTATTCCCCTTTTGACAAGACCCAGATAGATATGGCCCAGGCCGGGAATGAGCAGATTCAGGATCACTGCCAGCCAGGGGCTTTTTGCATCGGACATTTCGTATCACCAATCAGAATACAGAAAATATTGCTCTTCATCCCGGCATAAATACATTGGCGTCCAGCATCCAGTTCAATATTACGATGCAGTGGTCGGCATGCAGGCTTGTCTCCCCCAACGAGGCCCTCCTCGCCCCGGCCCGATCTATCAGCTCCTCCTCCTCAGCCGTCATGCCCATGTGATCCCCCAGGATAAAGGCCGTCCTGCCGGCAGAGCTGATGCCTTCCATCTTCCTGATATCCGGTCCGTCTTCTTTCAGGTAAACCAGATCCGCATCTCTGAGATCCTCTAAAAGCTCAGCCAGGCCGCCCAGGCGCACGGTGATCCCGGAGGTGGACATGGCCCACCTCTCCGTGGCGGGAATGGCCAGGGCCTTTTTGAGGAGAGCGGCAGTGGTGCGCTCATCGGGATTGAGATGGCGCAGGCTTTCACCTTGCAGAAGAATGGTCTTGGGGGCGTCCCCACCCAGGAGCACCAGATAGACCAGGACGTCCTTTCTGATGCCGTGGGATATGACGAAGGCGGCGGTGACGGCACGGCAGAGTATGTCCAGGCGACCGGAGGTGCCGGGGATGTCCTCCAGGGAGAAGTTGGGGGAGGTGGTGGCCTTGTGGCCCACGATGACGAATGTGCGCATGCCAGATAGATCGTCGGGGGTGGTACATCCCTCTTTCGTTTCGGGCGTAGGCATAACAAAGGCTTATAAAGGAGAAGATNNGCAAATGACGAAAAGTCTATCGCCAAATAGTCTAGTCAAACCGGAGGCATATTATTGAATAAGAAATGTATAATTCTCCCTCTAATGCTCGTGTTTCTGCTGGCCGCCCCCTCCTGGGCCCAGGAGGATGCAGGCAATGAAAGCACCAATGTCACCAACGAGACCGCACCATCCGTCCTGAACCTCAATTACATCTGGTCTGTTTCCGGAATTGAGGCCGGCCCCATCAGCATGGCCGTAGATCAGGATGGATCCGATCTCTTCATCCGGGCTAAATATGAGCCAGAGGGCGGAAAGGCCTGGAATGCAGAAGGCACGGGCTCGGTAGAAGGAGACCAGGTGGAGCTGAGCATGACCGCTCAGAAGGAAGATAAGATGGTCGCCACCAAGATGACCGGCACATACGCCAATGATACCATA
Source organism: Methanosaeta sp. UBA80 (assembly GCA_002505805.1). Classification (GTDB taxonomy): domain Archaea; phylum Halobacteriota; class Methanosarcinia; order Methanotrichales; family Methanotrichaceae; genus Methanothrix. Next base: position 4,261 of record DAWB01000208.1, read on the forward strand.
AGCGGCAACTTCACCCAGACCAGCGGCGGCCAGAAGATAGGCGGCGGCCCGTTCACCGCTATGTGGATCAGCCCGGGCACATCCAGCTATACTCCCGCGGTAATTGTAGAGGAGGTCAAGGAGCCCGTAGCATCTGCCGCAGTCAACACCACTTCCACAGACGCAGCCGGCCAGGCGCAGGATCCAAAATCAAGGTTCGTGGACGTTCGCACCTATAAGGATAAGATCGGACCGGGCGGAGATCTGAGCGGCGTTCCACCAGGCATGGGCGGAAGCGGCCTCAACTAAATAGGCTGAAATCCATTCCCAGCACTTTTTTTTTATCGCCCATCTTTCAGATGACATCGAAGGCACAATCCAGCCGACGCCATCAATACTCCAGGATTTGCCTAAATCTCTTATAGTCAGATGACGAATATAACCGGAAAGCAGTCACAATTGTTCTAAAATATCCTGGAGGCGCAATGTTGATAAAAGGAGTCAAGATCCTGGGCCTGCTGCTTATGATCGCATTCTGGGCAGGCAACTGTCAAGGGCAGATGGAAAATGAATCAAATAACGATATCGGTGTGGCACTGAGTTCAGAATCCACCAACCTGAGTTATATCTGGTCTGTAACCGGAATAGAGGAAGGCGGCCAGGTGATCATGCTCCTCCGTCAGGAGGGAGAGGACCTTTATGGCCGGGCAAAATTCGAGCCGGATAGCGGCCAGGCCTGGAATGGATTGGTGGTTGGGATGATCGAAGATGAGAATGTCAGCCTGGCATTGACGGCGCAGAAGGGAGATGCACTGTGCGGGTGCCGCCTGAGAGGAGAATATGATCCTGCCTCAGAATCAATCTCCGGAGACCTTTTGCAGGTATGCGATGGAAACATCACCCGGAGGGGGCAGTTCAATGCCATCTGGATCAATCCGGATCTCACCAGCTATTCACCGGCTGTGGTAGAGCTTTCCCGCCCCGCTGAGCCCTCTTCAGGCCAGAATGCGGATGCATCGAAGACTGGCCAGAACGCCCCCCTGACCGAGGCGTCCGCCGCCTCGCCGTCACCAGATTCTGAAAAATCGAGATTCCATGATGTGCGCCAGGATGCAGACCGAATCCTCACCGGTGTGGGGGACATCAGCCAGATACCCATAGGAATGGGAGGCAGCGGATTGCCATAGGGAGGGGGCAATCCTTTATCCCCTTCATCCCAATTACTGGTAGGACTCTATGATCTCCCGGAATGCCGATAAAACCTTTTCCAGCTCCTCCCGGGCCAGGCCGAAGGTGGACAGCTTGAACTGGCGGGTGAGGCCGGGCTTGATCCCCGAGACTCCTCTCTCCTTCAGGTCCCGGTAGAGGAAGTAGCGCCCCTTCTTGGCCTTCTGGGAGATCTGATAGAGGTTTTCCGCCAAAAAGAACATCAGATCATGATTGTGGGGCCGGTCGCCCTGCAGGAGCAGGCCCATCTTCTCCATCTCCCCGGAAAACCAGCGCGCTCTTTCCACCTCCTCCGGCCAAGAAGCCACCCTCTCCACCACGGCGGGAAAAGAGGCCATCAGAGTGAGGAGCGGAGCGCCCCGCACCGTGCAGCCCAAAAGCTCCACCTCTTTATTCTTCTTGGTTGCTGAGAGGCGAAAGATAGGGCGGGCATACTCTTCCGAGGCACCCAGCACCCCTACCGGCCCGGAGGCCGCCATGGACTTATGCCCGCTGCCCACAATGATATCCGCTCCCAGCTCCCGGGCATTGACCGGCATCCTTCCCACGGCATAGGCCCCGTTGAGCAGCAGGGGCACGCTGTAGTCGTGGCAGACCTCGGCTATCTCCTGGGCTGGCGGAAGGTTGCCATAATTTCCATCGGGATAGGTGAGCACAGCCAGGCTCACATTCCCCTTCTGCTCATAAGCCCGCTCTATGGCCTCCTGATAGGCATCTGCCGACAGGGCATATTGAGGCGGCTTGCTGGCTGCAGCATACTCTATCTTCAGGCCCGCCCTCTCTGCTGCCAGGACGGTGGTGTAATGGGCATTACCGTCCACCACCACGGTGTCTCCCTTCTCGCATAGGGCATGCATGGCGGCAAACTTTCCCTCTCTGGCTCCATGGGTGATGCGCACCTCATCCGTGCCCAGGAACTCCGGCAGGATTGAGTGCACGAACTCCTCCACGGGAGGGTTGGTGATATGGTCCAGCATTCCGGCGCAAAAGTCGCATACGGAATATCCGTCCCCCCATTCCACCAGGGCAGCGCGGGCCTCTGGCGTCAGAATCCCCCCCCGCTGCAAGGGATCTATATTTATCTGTGCTATGTCCCTCTTCAGGCTGCAGAATTTATTTAAATTGGCCAGCATTCGGCTGGATTATCGCCCTCCGTTGGTATAATCTTTTGCCAGGCCCTGGCAGCAAAAAATGATATATTTTCCCCTCATATCAGGACTGATGGCTCTGGTCATAGCTCACAGGACGGCTGCCGCCCTTGCCCCGGAAAACAGCTTGCGGGGCATAGAGCAAGCCGCTTTATGCCATGCAAACTGGGTAGAGATGGATGTGAGGCTCTCACGCGACGGCGAGCTGATATTGATGCACGATGAGAGAGTTGACCGTACCAGCAGCGGCTGCGGGCCGGTGGGAGAGACCAGCCTTGAGGAGCTAAAGGGCCTGCATCTCCGGAATCGCGACGGCAGCCTGGATCAGAACTCGACGGTCCCCACCCTACAGGAAGCAGTCTCCCTGGCCAGAGAGCTGGGCCTCGGACTGGTTGTAGAGATGAAGGAGGAGGGGCTGGAAGGGCTGCTGGCAGAGAGCATCTCTGGAGAGGACTGCATGGTGACCTCCTTTTATCACGCCAGCCTCTGCGAGCTCTCGGAGATATCTTCTCTTAAAACCGGCATCATCATCTCCGCTCTGCCCATCTACCCCCTACGCCTGGCTCTGGAAGCAGGAGCCTCTGCCATCTTTCCCAGGAGAGTCAATGCCAGGCTCTTTAAAGAGGCCCATCAGCAGGGCCTGGCTGTCTATCCCTGGACGGTCAACAGCCAAGAAGAGGCGGGCTGGATGCTGCGCCTGGGGGCGGATGGTCTGGTCACCGACGATCCGTGCCTGCTGCGGATGACAGCAGACCAGCCGGCCCAGGCCACAGGCAGAGACAATTGCCCCTATTATCCCTGCCATCACCTCCCGGAGCAGGATTGCACCCATTGCTTCTGTCCTCTTTACCCCTGCAAGGACGATGAGCTGGGAAGCTACGTGAGAACCAAAAAAGGAAAGAGGTTCTGGAGCTGCATCAACTGCACTCTGGTGCACCTGCCTCATGTGGCGGCATATCTGGCCGAGCATCCGGGGGCGACGGCGGCGGAGCTGAAAGCCTGGCGGGACAAAAAACGGATCCAATAACTATACCCTGCGCCGACGGAAAGCTTTATGGATACCTGGAAAGTAATGAAGGCCCCATGAGACATATTATACTTGCTCTAATTGCTCTGGTGGCTATCAGCGGGCTGCTNNCCCCGCCATTGTAGCCGAACCTGCCGCACCGGTTTTAAAGGATAAAGTCAAGGCTGCACCGGAACCAGCCGAGAACTCAGTTTTGACCACCGCCAGCCAGGCCGCTTTCCTCAATGACAGCTGGGCCCCCAGCACATTTGTGGCCCCCCTGGCCGATCAAGCTACGGGCGTGCTCAAAAATATGACCAATAACAACACCACCCTGAATAACTCTACCTATGCCATTCTCGATTTCCTGGACGAGAATTACACCCCACCGGCTGTACAGCCTCCCGTATACACTGCCACGGGAGCCAAGAAGGGTGGAGAGCTGGCCTGGACCGGAGAGGCCATCTACGATTTCCTGAGCGATGACTGGACACCCTCCAGCGCCGTCCAGACCTACGAGCAGAGCCCCTTCAAGAAGCACCAGATGAATTAGACCGATTGATCCCGGATGGCCGGCGTGCCTTAATGCCGGCTGCCAAGGTTTTTTGATAGTGATTATCATGAAATCCTGAAATCAGCAGGGACATTTCAGATTCCATTTCGCAGCCTCTATTTCTCAGGGCTTCTTTCTCAGTCTCTCTTTCCAGAGTAGCTTCGCAGATTGAGGCTTACCACATCATAGGGAATGGAGTGTTTCTCCTGCCTCAGATGGCGGGCTAATGCCTCCGATTCTCTCTTATAGGAATTGGAGACAGAATCTGCGTATTTTATGCCCTCCGCCGTGAGCATATATTCGTACCGCAGCAGCCACTGTCCCTCTCTTTCATAGTGCCTCAAATCCTGGTAGATCATGCCGCTAGCCACTAATATCTGGATGTCCTCGAAGAGCCTCTCGCTGTAGGGAAAGCCATATTGGCCCTGAAAGCTGTAATCGAAGAGGTTGGACAGTTCGGATAGGCCCAGCTCTCTGATTCTGGCTACAGTCCGGTACAGCCAGGTTATGTTTCTGATGCGAGGCACCAGGACCTTCTCTCCAAAGCTCTCCGAGAGCATCCGGTGAAGGGTAAAAAACAGCAGCAGCAATCCGTCTATGGGAAGACTGCTCTCCGATCGGATAAAGGTGAGCAGCCTCTCGGCCTGCACTCTTATCTCCAGCAGGGAGATCTCCGGCCGGCCGTCGGAGAAGAAGGAGATAGCGATCTGGCGGGTCAGCGACCGGACCAGTCCTGCCGCCAGGGGGGAATCGTCATAGAGAAATGCCCTGGCCTCCGTTCTCATGGTGCGGGGCACACCGCTGCCCACAGTCACATCCACCAGAGCACCATATTTCCGGCCCAATGAGTCCTCAAAAAGCTTTTTCATCCGTCCGTGGCGGGAGATGGTGGAAAGAGCCATCCTGATATCCGGAGGCAGGGATCGGTGGTCGAATCTGGCCGCAAGGGGCAGGGCCCGGCCAAAGATTATGCTATCGAGGAAGCTCCGGCAGGCGCCGTCTCCATTTTTTCGGATGAAATCCAGAAGATCCGGATCGGTGTACTCCCGGAAGAACAGGATTATGCCGCTCCTGGCCTCATTTACGGGCAATCCCTGCAGGGCTCTCTCCAATGCCGAGAGGAGCATGGCCCGCAGGGACTGGACCCGGGGGTGGTAGACCAGGGCATTGTAGTGATGAGCCCGGGCGATGAGCATGGACTCAGCAGCGGTCTGGGACATCTCTGCAGAATAGTCGCCCTGCCCGGCCAGGACGATCCGCCCCTCCTTGACCGTCAAGGCCTGCAGGATCTGGTCCGAATCCACGAGCCCTAAAGAGACGCCGGCATGGTGAGAGTCGCGCAAAAGAAAATCTATGCGATCGGCATCTATGTCGCCCATGATGATCTGGCCCAGGGGAGGCCTCAATCCCGAGGCGATCTCCGCCACCTCGAAAAAGAGCTGTCCCGGCTCGCCGTAGAGCCTCTCCGCAATCCCCAGGGCCTCCTCCGGAAAGGGATGCTCCATGATGATGCTTCGGGTGAACTGCTCATGCCGGAAGACCGACCGGCCCCCTATGACCGGCTGGAGATCCGGATTTCGGCTCAGCACCCCCTCAACGGCATGAGAGAGGGCGGAGTGGCCCAGGTCATGCAGCAGCCCGGCCAGGCGAACCTTTTTCACATCCTCGGCAGGAAGGCCGAGGTGCTCGGCCATGCGGCCGGCCATATGCATGCAGCCTAAAGAGTGCTCCAGGCGGCTATGTGCCGCTCCGGGATAGACCGAGTCCACCAGCCCGAGCTGCCTGATGCCTCTCAGCCTCTGCAGGGGGCGGGAGAGGACAATCTCTTTTTCCAGCTCATCCAGGCATATTGCCCCGTGAACCGGATCGCGAATGATGACCGGCATGCTTGCAAAAAAATTTAGGCCGCACTCTCTAGGATCTATTTTGCAGACAGCTTCATTATGGCTGCGGCCAAGTCCCCTCCTGCCTCCAGGAGAGCTGCCTTCGCCTGGTCCGGGCCAGCCCCGGTCTGAGCTGCGACCAGGGTCACATCCGAGTCAGGGATCTCCAGCGCCGGCTCTGCCTCCTGGGGCGCCTCCCCGGTGAGAGGCCGCTCGGACTCATCTCCCGATATCTGATAGCTTCTCTGGCCGTGGGCGTCCATTATGGCCACCGAGGCATTGGATATGACGATCTCCCGATCGGGCAGGCGCACCACCACCTCGATGACATTCTCCAGCTCTTCGATATTGATGCCCATGTTCTTGAGCATGCCCTTCATCTTCTTGGGGCTCATGCCGCCCCTTCCGCCCAGACCTCCTAGTCCCGGAAACATATGATCACCTTCTGGCAAGGGAGGGGATTTTATTGTAGGTAAAGATATCTATGCTCGTCTGCCCTGTAGAGTCCCATATGTCTTGACT
>DAWB01000231.1 GCA_002505805.1 Methanosaeta sp. UBA80
CTCCGCACTCCCTATGTATTAAATTTTGAATTTCAAACTCAGGATTTCATGGATGGGCTGCCCAAATAAAGTTCTGGGCAGCATCCTTTCCTTTGCGCAGCTTGCTCTGATTAAATGAAGTAATATCCACCGAGGCGAGACCAAGACCAGCTACCGGAATAGTAATAGGTCGTCCCAGTCCAGCCATAGACATTGGCTGCATACCAGGGGTCATACACCACCGGATCATAGTAGTAGGTATATTTGGGATAGACTACAGGCGCAGTGTAAGTGACCGGATAGGTGTAGGTATAGCTTGGATACCAGTAGTAGCTATAGCTGGGATAATACCAGTAGCTGTATGAATAAGTTCCCCATGGATTGAGCCAGTCGAAGTTGTCATGACCATAACCTTTATTGAAATCATGACGGTTGTCGTGATCAGGGAAATGCTTGTTCTGATCGGGAAAATGCCTGTCCCTGTCCTGATCGGGGAAGTGATCACCCCTACCATCCTTTTGACCGCCCATACCATAGAATTCATTGCTGTACCCGGATCCGTCGTCTGCAAATTCCATGCTTATATCCTGGGCAGAGCCCGCTGCGACCAGCAGTCCCAGCGCCATTACAGACAACATCAGCTTAATCGAGTTGATTTAAATTCCTCCATAGGCTAGGTTGATTGCTTGATATTAAAAGGTGATTTTTATGTAAAGATCACCTAATGTCTACATGAAACCTCCATAAGCTCCTGGATACCGAAAGGGCCGTTTTTTTTTGGTGATTGGTAGGACCGTCTCTCGGCAGGCACGCAGACCGGCGGGGAGCCGCTGTCCGGTGTTCGGGAAGGATGGAGATCTCAATTCATGCTGAATGAATCCCCATGAAGGCCTAGCAAAAGGAGAACGCAGGCTCTTCAGGCTTTGATTTAAGACATCATCCGGATTAAGTCAATTGATTTCAGAGCTATCGTTGATCGGTTTATCGATGTCGGGGGCGGAGAGAGATTGGCTCATGGGGGCTCGATCCTCTGCCGGCACCTCCACATGAAGGGTGTAAAGCAGATCTCTGATTATCTCCCAGGGATAGGTGGATATGATCCGGAAGTGGTTCCTACCACGATAGCTGCCATCCCCATATTGCCTGCCGTCTGGGAAGTAGGCCGCTGCTACCACCAGATCTCCCTCTTGATAGCGCCCTTGCCCCAGGAATTGCCTCTCAAACCTGAAATTGCCCACCACTGCGGGCTGTCCGTCTATAAGAACCGGGTACAGATTCGGCCTATCCGCTCCGGAATTGATTAGCGCACCATATACCATATACTCGCTATCGGATATATTGGCAACAATCGGCTCTTCAAAGCGGGTTAATATAAGCCATGCGGCGTAATCATCGCTGTCCACGGTCACATTGTACCTGACGAAATCGATGCCCAAGGGGGTTTGGCCGCTGGAAGAGGGCTCCACTATGACCGTGTAATCCATGGTGGTATTCATATCAAAAGACAGATTATAGGGGCCAACCGGGCCAGCTTCATGCGCGGCAAAGGCCTGTGGGACCAGACAGAGTACAAGAAGCAGCAGGAATTGCTCGCGAATTACTCTTGCCATCAACCTCATCGGCTGTGCTTATACCCTGGACTGCATTTTATTCTTTTGGTGCGACCTGGGCCATTTTCGATCTTTAAGAGTGGATGCCATGGTTAACCCTGGCGAAAGTCATGTTCCTGTCCCTGAAGAATATCAAGCTGGAGTCTGCGCTGTATCCGGCAGATAGGGAGAAGATCAACCACTATGCGGGGCAGGTAAAGATGGCAATAAAGCAAAGGCCTCGATTACAATCATTATTAATATTAGAAGTAGCGAGAATCTATCTGCAGAAGGCTTTGGCCGTATTTCCAGGAGGAGTTGATAGATGAATGTTCTAGCTAATAAGCTTGGTTTGGACGGCGAGGGATTCATAGGCATGGGATGGCTGCGAGAGCTGCCCGACTTCAGAGATTATACTCAGCAGACACCCGCGGTTAAGGAGAAGCTGGAAAAGATCAAATTCGCCAAGACTGCTCCCGCCTCTGTGGACTTGAGGGCATGGTGCTCCCCTATAGAAAACCAGGGAGAATTGGGATCCTGCACTGCAAACGCCGGAACAGGCCTATTCGAGTATTTTGAGAAGAAGGCGTCATCCACCTATATCGATGCCTCCCGTCTATTCCTCTATAAGACCACCAGGAATCTCTTGGGCCTGACCGGAGACAGCGGGGCATATCTGAGGACCACGGNNAGAGGCCATGCTCCTCTTCGGGGTGCCCCCGGAGAAATATTGTCCCTATATCATCAGCAATTTCGATGATGAGCCTGCTGCCTTTCTTTATTCCTTTGCCGACAACTACAAGGCGGTGAACTACTACCGCTATGATCCTCCGGGAACCACTAAAACCCAGCTTCTCTCATCCATTAAGAGAAATTTAGGGGCGGGAATGCCTTCCATGTTCGGCTTTACAGTTTACACCTCCATCAACCTGGCAGCAGGCAGCGGGGAGATACCCTATCCCTCTCAGGGAGAAAAGATGATGGGGGGACACGCCGTCTGCGCGGTAGGATATGATGATAGCAAGGTCATAGTCAATCCATCCAACAAAAAATCGAGCAAAGGCGCTCTGCTCATCAGGAACAGCTGGGGTAGCTCCTGGGGAGACAATGGCTACGGCTGGCTTCCTTATGATTATGTCCTGACCGGCCTGGCCAGCGATTGGTGGTCTCTGCTCAAAGCTGATTGGATTGACACGGGCATGTTTGGAGTTTAAATTGAGAGCATGAGAGGGCCAAGGATTACAGATATATCTTATGCCGCCTTGAATTATTCCAGCCATGTATGCCATCGTCGCTTGCGGCGTCTTTGAAAGGGAAGTGGAACTGCTGCGCCCCAATTTGGGCTTTGCATTTCGAGCCCATTACCTGCCCGCTGGCCTGCATGTGGATTTCGATGACCTCCAGGCGGCTCTTGCCGCTAAGCTGGAGGAGTGCCGCTCTGATGGAGTTGAGGGCATAATTGTGCTCTACGGCCAGTGCCATCCCGACATGGATAGGATCTTAAAGCCATATCATGCCGCACTTATCGACTGCCAGAACTGCGTTGATGCGCTCATAACCAGGAAGGGCATGGAGGATAAAGCGAAAGAGGGGCTTTACTTCTACCTCTCCCCGGGCTGGCTGGATGCCTGGAAGGATATCTTCCGCCGCATGAACTGGGGGGTGGAGGAGGCCAGAATGGGTATGGGATCATTTCGAGGCTCGGTATACCTGGACACCCTCAAAGACGCATCCATGCGCGAGAAGGATCTCCTGGAGTTCTTCGACTTCACCAACCTGCCCTTCCACATAATGCCTGTGGACCTGGGCCACTTCAGATCCCTCATAATCAAAGCCAAAGAGAGCTTGGAGGATTGAGATTGGACGAGCTGGATGAGATAAAGAGAAAGAAGATGGAGAAGATGATGAAAGATATGAACAAACCACCTGCGCCTTCCATAGAGCTTCCCGATAAGCCGGTGATCGTCACTGATGCCACCATAGACTCGATGACCTCCGCCTATCCCCTCTTCATCCTGGATTGCTGGGCGGAATGGTGCGGACCCTGCCGCATGATCGGCCCCATCATAGAGCAGTTGGCCGCGGAGATGAAGGGAAGGGCGGTCTTCGGCAAGCTCAACGTGGACCAGAATATGCAGACTGCCAATAAATACAGAATATCGGCCATACCCACCCTGATGATATTCAAGGACGGAAAGCTTATTGACAAGCTTGTAGGTGCCTATCCCAAGCCGGCACTGGCGGCAAAGCTGCAAAAATATCTCTGAAACCCTTCAGCCAGCAGCTTCAGAGAAGAACAATTATTTTAAAAATTTTTATTGAATTAATTAGAACTTCCTCTAGCTCCGGCTTTCAGGGAATACCGCTGGCGATCTTGATCCTGGGATATTCGGATATACTGTAGACCGGGCGGGAGGATAGGTTGGATGGAGGCTGGTAGACCTCCTTTGTCCGGGAGTACGGGCTCATGCTGAAAAGAGGCTTAAAGCTATTTGAATAATCGAATTTGGACACATTTCCCACCCTCTGGCTGATATCGAAGGCCCACTGGGCCGGATCCTGGGGAGGTATCACATGGACCGATCTGTTTCCATAAACATCCAGGTCATTTACTGCTTTTTTCTCCTGGAAGCCAGTTCGAAGAACCTTGCCTGCATTCCGATTTCCTGAGCCCAAAGAGACAACTGCTGACTGAACTTGGCTTTCATTGGCAGACATATTTTCATCCAGGCTACTGCTCTGGTTAACCGTGAGATTCACAGTGGCGTTTTGCCTGTCGTCTGCCTCCGCTCCCAGGAGCAGAATGGCCAGCAGAATTCCCATAAAGATGGTGTTTGGAAGGTTTATCCCCTTCATATCATTCTCATCTCCTTTTTCGCATAATTGCAGCTATGAATATGGCCAGGGCAGCGAGACCGGTGGGCAATCCCGATTCTTCTGCGGTATCTGTGGCATTGACCTTTTGCAGAGGCTCGGCCTCGATCACATTCTCCTCCAGATCCATAACCGACCCGTCCTGGCTCATAAGGATAGTACGGAGCTGATATATGCCCGGCTCAAGAGTGCCGTTCCAGGTGATCTCTACCGTATCATCGTCTCCGGCCAGGAGAACGGGTGTCTTTTTCTCCGTGATATTGAGCAGCGAGCCGTCCTGGTAGAGGATAAAACGCAGATATCCCACAAAGGGAACCCGAGAGTTGCCCAGCACCGTGGCGCTGGCTCCGGTCTCATCCTGATAGGTCTCGCTGATGGATGCATCATCTACAGCCTGAAACGAATTCATGAAGGCCCGGATCTGGTTATGATTCAGCTCCACAATCTTCACCCGGCCCTTATATCTGTGCCCCTTTTGCAATATCTGCTTCCAGGCATAGTCCTTGCCGATGGGGGTGGAATAGCTTCCGGCTATGGGAACAGCCTGCTCTCTTGTTATGTAGACGGCCTTGCCTCCATCCAGCAGCATGTAATAGATATCAACTACAGTGGAATCGCTGGCGCTGATGGCCAGGTGCATTCCCCGCGAATCAGCCCGAAAGTCCCGCACATCGAACCTTATAGGCTCCACACCACCATGATAGAAATTAAAGCACCTTTCAGAGATTTTGGTCTGATTATGCACTAGAGAGGCGCAGCAGTTGTAGCTGCCCTTCTCGGCCTGGATGGCCGGCCAGCGTATGGCCCAGGTTCCCGGACCGTCCAGGGTAATATTCCGGCTGGCTATCTTCTCTCCATCGTGGATCAGATCCAATTGCAAAGAGCCGGTCCCCTCCCCGTTCACAGTGATATCCGCCGATTCCATGCTGGAGAAGAGATCGGATATCTCCAGGGATGAAGCTGCTGCTGTGGCCGTATGAGCGGCCAGAACTACCATAAATCCCAGCACTGCCCAATGCTGAATTGCCCTCGATTTCATAGGAGCCAACCTGCCTTAATTTTCAAGACCCATTTCTCTGAGATGGTTTAAAACTGACGTGCCGCTAGATAAATAGCCCGTTGGTGAAGGGGGCGATAATGGTTATGAGCAAAGATGTCAGAACCAGCCATGTGAGTATTGCCACAGTGGTTCTGGTGAGCCTTTCTGCCTCCTCTGCTCTTACGATTCGCTCGAATCCCGACTGGACCAGATCCCGGAAGATATGCCCTCCGTCCAGAGGCACGGCGGGAAGGCAGTTGAAGAGGCCAGCATAGAGATTGATCCAGCCGATCCAGAGCAATAGGTTGGCGATCCAGAAGAGCTTCTCTCCCAGGGGCTCAGCCCATCCGCTTGGCTCAAAGACCGCAGTCAGCCAGCCGGAAAAGCCGGGGAAGCCCTTCTGAGAGAGGCCTGGTACGCCGGCAAAGGGAAGGGAGAGCATGAGATGAAAGCCGCTCATGCCCATGCCGGGCAATGCCCTGAGCTGCTCCAGAAACTGTCTGGCAGGAGCCTCCTGGAAGGTTGCCCCACCGCTAAATACGGCATTTCCGGATATGGCTATGCCTATGAATCCGCCCTGCTCCCCATCGGCATCATCATCTCTGGCGGTGAGGTTTACCGGGTAGGTCCGGCCCTGAGCGGTAGTAATATTCACTATCTGACCGGGATGGGTGGAGTTCATCAGCTCCCGGAAGCCAGCCAGGTCTGCTGTCTTTTGGCCGTCGATTTCGGTTATGACGCTATTGGCCGGAAGCCCGGCCTGGTAGGCTCCCGAGTCCTTGAATATGGATCCCACCAAGATGCCCCGCTGGGGCTGACCGGTGACAGAAAGCGGGCTTTCTCTATCCTTAAAAAGCAGGCTCAATTTGCCCTGTTCTGATGCGCCGACCAGATCCTGGTAGAATTGCTTTAAACTGCTCACATCTTCGCCATTGGCCTGCATTAAAACCATGCCCATGGCATAGCCGTCCTCCTGGGCCTCAGAGTTCTCCTCTACATCGACCACAATCAGGCGGTCCACGGGAGATATGGCTCCGATCACCGGCCCAAAGAAGAGAGCCATGGCTGCTGCCGCCACTATGAAATTGGATATAACCCCGGCGGATAGAATCCGGATTCTCGCCCTTTTGTCCACCAGTGGGGGCCTGTCCTTGCCTCCGAAGAGCTCTTCGTCGTCGGGCTCGACAAATGCGGCAATGGGAGCTATCAAAACTGTGACAATTCCCATGGACTTGACCCGCACTCCCTCTACCCGGCTCAATATACCGTGAGCAAACTCGTGCACCAGAAGGGTCACAAAGAGGGCTATCCAGCCCCAGAGGAAGGGTATGTACTCGTTTAATCCCGGGATGAGCAGTATATTTCTCGGTTCATTATAGCTGCTGGGCTCAGGAGGCTCCTGGATCATAAGAAATGTCATGAGCAGGACCAGCATGAGGAAGTAGGCCATGCTCAAGACCACCAGGGGTATGCCCGCTGAGGCCACCAGCCTCCAGAAGAGCTTGGGCCGGGCCAGCTTATCCAGAAGATCCAGGCCCCTGGTGGTGCGAAAGAAGATAGCCAGGGGGATTCCCAGAATGCTTCCCACGCTGATGCCCCGGCTCTTCCACTCTTCACTGTCCCTCAAAGGCAGGAGGAGGATGGCATAAAGGCCAATTAGAGCTGCGGCTATGAGCAGCCAATCCACGGTCTCAAGCTCAAGCTGCAGCTCCAAAATCAAGTCCTCAGAGTATGCCCTGCTCCTTCAGCTCTTCCATGGCCAGCTCCCTATGCTTCTTCTCCAGAAAGCTGTAGACATTGCCGTGAGGAGCGCCATCAAGCAGCATCTCAATGGCCGTTCTGGCTACCCGGATCTGCTCCGGATAGCCCAGCAGGGAGACCGTCTTGCCATAGACGGATACCCTTGCCCCGGATAGCCTCTCCATTATCTCCCGGGAGCGTCCGTCCTTGCCAATTATACGACCTTTGATCCTGGCCATATCGCTCCTGGTGCCCACCATCTTGGAGAGGTCCATCACATCCAGCATGAGCATGTCGTCTTCCAGTATGGCAAGGGACCTCTCCGGGGAGAAGCCCCTACCAATGGCTTTTACCAAATCCAGGACCCGCAGTCCCTGCAATGGGTCCTCGGCCGAGGCTATGGAGACCGTGCCTGTTTCGCTGTCGATCTCCAGCGTGGTCTTGGTCTTCTCTTCTATCAAATGTTTCATGGACCCGCCCGGTCCCACCAGGACGCCCACCCGCTCCTCGGGAATCTTGATATCCAATTCAATCAATCCTTCTTTTTTCCATCTCATCTTTGTCTTTGATCAGCCTGTTCCAGATCTCCTGCTCCGATCCCAGGTCATATTTTTTGCGGAAGAAATGGGCCACATTGGCGATGTCCCGCTCTAAAAACCGCCTGGCCTGGGGATGGTCCAGGGTTACCGACTGTCCCATATCTATGATCACCGGCTCCCCCTGATTATAGAGGATATTGAACTCGGAAAGATCGGCATGAACCAGTTGGGCTCGATTATAGAGTAAAGATATATAATGAATGATCCGTTCATAAATGGCTCTGGCCTCTTCCTGCTCCAGATTCGTATCTTTTAGAGTAGGAGCAACCTGCCCATCCGCCACAATGAGATCCATGACCAGGATATTTTCCTTCATGGCGATAGGATGAGGCACAGAGACGCCCGCCTCCTCTGCCCGGCTCAGGTTTCGAAACTCCTTTCTGGTCCAGGCGGCTACTATGGCTCTCTTGGTTCCCCTGACGCTGGAAAATCTCGGATCGCCCTGCAGATAATCCTGCATGGCATTGAAGTTGCTGGTGGAGATGCGGTAGATCTTAAGAGCCAGCTCATTCTCTCCAACTATGGCCCTGAAAATGTTGGCCTCTTTTCCGGTGCAGACGGACCCACCCAGAGCATCGATTACGCCTTTGCTGGCCAGGCTGTAGAGGTCCATAAGGGTGCGCTTGTCGAATACTGCATCCTGGACGTTCTTGTCATCGGAGTCCTTCAGCCTGGTACGAATGATGTCGATTTTGGTATCGAAATCTTCATCCCTGGTTCGCCTGCTCATGTAGCGCCTTTCAAGAAGATCCTTTCAGAAATCCTTTGCGCTGCAGCCAGTCCACCTGGGGACCGGTGTATCTCCATACCACATCGGCTTTCTCATTCTGGAATTCCCAGGGTATGATGATGACCACATCGCCCTCTCGAATCCAGATCCTCTTCTTCATCTTGCCGGGTNNATGACCGAATATCTCTCTATCCTGCTTGCGGGGAAGGCGGACTCTGGTTATTACAGCTCCTTCTTCTTCCCTGCCACGCGATCTGTTATACAGCTTATCACCTCAAATAATCAAGTATGGACATCAGATTAATGATATACGCCGGCCAGCCATCGGACAAGCGGCCAAAGCATCTCTCTTGCGCCCTGGCTAAAAACCACTCATATATAGTTAAACCTTGTGTAGCAGAAATGATCATGGGCCCGACGCGATTCGAACGCNNGCTAGACCACAGGCCCTCGAAGTATGCCAGTGCAGCTATCAGCTATTAGTATCTTGCCCTTGGCCGGATGGATTTCAATCTCACTTTGCAGAGAACGGGAACGATTAAATAGTTATTCGCGAAGCGAATAAAGCGGATGATTTTTAAAATGAGAAATCCAGCTTATCTCATTTATGAGCGGCTGCTAAGGTCAAGCATCCAAAACGGCACTCCCGTTGAGCATGTGGCTATCATCCAGGACGGCAACCGCAGATATGCCCGGGAAAATGGCCTGTCTACCTATCGGGGTCACTCCTTCGGCGCAGATACATCGGATAGGGTATTTGATTGGTGTTTGGAGTTGGGGATCAAGCATCTTACACTGTATGCCTTTTCCACAGAGAACTTCAAAAGAGATGAAGCAGAGAAACGCTATCTATTTGATCTGATAAAAGACAAATTTGCCGAGCTGGCCCGATCGGAGAAGACTCATATAAATAAGGTAAGAGTCCGGGCTTTGGGCAGGGTGGAGATGCTGCCGCAGGACCTGCAGGAGGAGATCCGCCGAACTGAAGCAGCCACACAGGGATACGACGGCATTTATCTCAATGTGGCCCTGGCCTATGGCGGCCAGAGGGAGCTGGTGGACGCTGCCCGGTCCCTGGCAGAGCAGGTGTCTATGGGAAAGATCAGAGCTCAGGATGTGGATGAGTCTATGATCGCCCGGCACCTCTATCCCCGGGATGGCACTCCCGTCCCCAAGGTGGATCTAATCGTCCGCACCGGAGGCGACTGCCGCACCTCCAACTTCCTGCCCTGGCAAGCCAACGGCAATGAATGCGCCGCATACTTTTGTGCCCCCTACTGGCCTGAGTTTCGAAAAATAGATNNCGCACCGCCCAGACCAGGGCTGCAGGCCAACAAGCTTAATTACTAAAAGCATGCCATGAGGGATGTTTTGTCCCGATGGGGTAGTGGACATCCCGGAGGCCTGCGGAGCCTTCAACCCGGGTTCGAATCCCGGTCGGGACGCTTTTAATACTGAAAACTGGACAAGAAGACAATTATGGCTGGTGAATAGCTACCGAATCTGCCTTCTTGTCAGCAGAGAGAATATCCAGAGAATGTTGCGACGACCAAAACAGATTAATTTTGGGTAAGTGACAGCAGAATAACGACAAGGAGAGAAAAAATAGTCACTGCACAATCGCTAGATTCGATAATCATCTGATGATCATTGAGTTTGAGATGATTTCTGTACTGTGATTTTGTGTATTTCTAAATGTGAGGCGAAATAATTTAAGGACTCTACATCCCATCCTCTTGATCGATAAGATAATCTTCCATCAGTTCAAAAATATCCCTGGCTCTGTCTCCTCCTTCCAGTTGGATACAGGGACAAATATCAATTTATATTAGGCACACCGTTTAAAAACGATATTACAGGGTGAAAAAAGCATATGAAGAGATGGAAGTCCGATCGGGGTCTAGAAGCCAGAATGTTGCTGACCATGTTTTTGCTGGCGGCGGTCTATCTGGCTTTCCTAGCCGTCTTGCTGTCCATGGGTGTCAGTCGGATAATAGTAGTACTATTCATGGGCGGCTTCATGTTCCTGCAATATTTTTTCTCCGACAAGATGATCCTCTCCAGCATGGGAGCAAAGCCCGTCTCGGAGAGCGAGGAGCCCCGGATTCATGATATGGTCAGGAGGCTCTGCCAGAATGCCAACCTGCCCATGCCCAAGATTGCAGTGGTCAAGACTGCCATGCCCAATGCCTTTGCCACAGGCAGAAATCAGAAGCATGCAGTGGTAGCTGTGACCACCGGCCTGCTCAGCCGGCTCAATGATAGCGAGGTAGAGGCGGTTTTAGCTCATGAGCTCACCCACATCAAGAACCGGGATATGATGGTCATGACCATTGCCACATTCCTCTCCTCCCTGGCTCAGATGCTGGTGCAGTGGCTGCCTTTCATGGGAGGAGGAAACAGGGATCGTGACTCAGGCAGCAATGTTGCCTTGCTTTTAGTGGTCTCTCTGGTGGTCTGGATTGTCAGTTTCGTCCTCATTCGCACCCTCTCCAGGTACCGGGAGTTTGCCGCCGACCGGGGCGCGGCCATCATCACCGGCCAGCCTTCCCATCTCATATCCGCCCTGACCAAGATCAGTGGATCCAGAGTACCCACAGAGGACCTGCGCCGGGTGGAGGGGCCGGTAAGCGCCCTGTTCATAACTCCCGCCCTCTCCGGATCATCATTGAGCAAGCTCTTCTCCACCCATCCCACCCTGAAGGCGAGAATCGATGCCCTGCAGAGGATAGAGATGGAGCTGGAGGCTTAGATGGGGTTTCTGGACTCCCTTCTGGGAAAGACAAAACTGCCCGAGGCCAAGACGGATAAGCTCTTCGCCATCTCCACTGCTGCGATCACCCTGGAGGCCAGCCTGGGCTACCGGCCGGATGGAGCGGCGGGGGTATGCATCAAGCCCATGGAGTCCTCCCATTATGAGACCGTCCGACGGGAGATTGAGGAGCTTCTGGGCATGAGCATGAAGGAGACCGGCACAGAGTACAGGCTTCAGAAGGATGAGTACAACTACCTCTGGGTGGTTCTCTCTGATCCGGACCTGGATGATCTGGTCAACGCCATACAGATGGTGGCCCAGATTCTGACCGAGCAGGGCTTTGGAATTCAGATCTTGGCGGCGGTATTTCGCTTCCGGGGCGAGGCGGTGATCTACTGGATCTACAATTTCAAGCAGGGAGCATACTATCCCTTCGTGCCCCAAAGCGGCCGGCAGCGGGACACGGCGCGGGAGTTTCGGCTCAAAGCCCTGCTGCAAAAGGAGATGCCTCTGGAGAAGGATGAGAGCCGGTGGTATCCCATGTGGGGCATGCCGCTTTAGCCTGCTGTTCCGGGGGCAAGAGCTATCTCAGTCCTGAGTATTCGTACCAGCATATGTCAGCAGCAAAAAGCGGCCAGCACAGAAAGGACATCCGCCCCGGATTGATTGTGGATGTCATACTCAAAAAGGACCAGCGCACTGGCAAAAGAACGCGGGGCATAGTCAAAGAGCTTCTTACCAATTCCTCCTTTCATCCCCACGGCATCAAGGTGCGGCTGGAGGACGGCCAGGTGGGAAGGGTGGCCGAGGTCATCGATTAAACTTTTATCTCTCCTGTCCTTTCAGAGCGATCATGGTAAAGGAAGTTCACGCCGCCCATATCCTGTGCAAGACGGAGAAGAAGGCAATGGAAGTCAGAGAGAAGCTGGCCCAGGGAGGGCAGAGCTTTGCCGAGATGGCCAGGAAGTACTCCCAGTGCCCCTCCGGGAAGAGCGGGGGAGACCTGGGATGGTTCGGCAAGGGCCGCATGGTAACTGAATTCGAGAAGGCCGCTTTCGAGGGTGAGAAGGGCAAGATCCTGGGGCCGGTGAAGACCCAGTTCGGCTATCATCTCATAAGGGTCTTGGACCGGAAGTGATGGGCTGAGCCGGATCCCTAATTGCATATAATGCCATATGCCCTTCCGGATCTCAAATTTCCTTAATTCCGGAAAGCAGATTTTTCGTTAGACCAGGGCCTAACCTATCATATCTTGGATGGGCAGGGAAAGACAAAAATAGCCAAAGATCGCAGCAAAGGACCAAGATCGGAGAGGATGATGGAGCAGCTCATTGCCAACGGGATAATTTACGGCTGTATCATCGCCCTGGCAGCCATTGGCCTCTCCCTGGCTTACCGCATTCTGAACTTCGCCAACTTCGCCCATGGCGAGTTTCTGACTTTGGGTGCTTATTTCGCATTGTTCTTTGCCGCCAGCCTGGATCTTGGCTTCCTTTTTGCCTGCATCCTGGCCATAGCCGCCACCGCAGCCTTCGGGGTAGCTCTGGATCTTTTGGCCTGGAGGCCTATGCGCTCCTCCGGAGCCAGCCGCACCGCCATCATGATACTCTCCATTGGCGTGTCCATTGCTATTAGAAACGCTCTGATCATATTCTTCCGGCCCGATGCATTGAGGTTTCCTCTGCCGGTGAGCCAGGGGATTAACTTCGGCGGCATGACTGTCACCTCACTTCAGTTTGAGGTGGTACTGATCGCCATAGCGGCCATGCTCCTGGTCCATGCACTCTTAAGCCGGAGCACTCTGGGAAAGAGCATGAGAGCCCTGGCGGACAATCCCGATCTGGCCAGGATATCGGGCATCAATGTGGACCGGGTCATAAGATGCACCTGGGCGGTGAGCATGGGCCTGGCCGCTCTGGCCGGAATTATGTACGGACTGATAACCCATCTAAATCCCAATATGGGATGGTCCATCATCCTGCCCATGTTTGCGGCGGCGATTCTGGGAGGCATAGGCAATGCCTACGGGGCCATGGCTGGGGGCATCATCATAGGCCTATCCCAGGAGATCTCCACCGCCTTTCTGCCCGCCGAATACAAGATCGCAGTCAGCTTTTTGATCATGATCGCAGTTCTGCTCTTCCGGCCCCGGGGCCTTATGGGAGGGGGATAGGATGCTGGACTATCTGGTATCCATAGCTCTGACTGCCGGGATCTATGCCATCTTCGCCTTGGGCCTCAATCTGCAATGGGGATATGCCGGCCTGCTCAACTTCGGACATGTGGCCTTCATGGCCATGGGGGCCTATGTCACTGTTCTCCTGAGCATGAACGGCGTCCCATTGCTGCTGGCAGTTTTGGCCGGCATGATCCTGGCCGGGGCAGCAGGGGCATTCCTGGGAATGGCAACTCTCCGGCTCCGGGAGGACTATCTGGCCATAGTCACCATCGGATTTTCTGAGATTCTGCGCTTTGTTCTTCTCAACTGGTCCACACTCACCCGGGGCTCCTTCGGGCTTTTCGGCTATCCCCGTCCCTTTCAGGATCTGGTGGGGATAAGGGACTACAACCTCTTTTTGGCCGGATTGGTATTGGCAGTTCTGCTCCTGGTCTATATACTCCTGGAGACTTTAGCCCGCTCCCCCTGGGGCAGGGTGCTCAAGTCCATCAGGGACGACGAGGCGGTTGCCATATCTCTGGGCAAGAACGCTTTTTCATACAAGGTCCAGGCCCTGGCCCTGGGCTCGGCCATAGCTGCCCTGTCCGGTTCTCTTCTGGCCTTCTATCTGCAGTACATCAATCCCAATAACTTCCAGCCTATTGAGACCTTCTATGCCTGGATCATAGTCATTATGGGGGGAAGCGGCAACAACCGGGGAACGATTCTGGGAGCGCTGATTCTCTGGGGATTCTTCAGCACCACCAGATTCATGGAAGGGTATCTATCCTTCAGCCCCACTGCATCCAGTGGGGCCAGAATGGTCTTGATAGGCCTGATCCTCATCGGCCTGATGATGTTCCGGCCCCAGGGATTGCTGGGTAGAAAGGAGGAGCTGTCCATTGGCAGATGAGGTGCTCTCGGCAATCTCGATTTGCAAGGGCTTCGGAGGCATTTTAGCCCTGGATCATTGCAGCATCAGGGTGAAGGAGGGAGCTATCGTTGGCCTGATAGGACCCAATGGGGCGGGAAAAAGCACTCTTTTTGATGTCATCTCCGGCTTCCTGACCCCCGATGGGGGCAGCATAGTCTTCTCCGGCCGGGAGATCCTGGGACTGCCCGCCTATAAAATCGCCCGCCTCGGACTGGTCCGGACCTTCCAGATACCCCGATCTTTGATGAGGATGACTGTTCTCGAGAATATGATGCTGGGAGCCCAGGGGCAGGCGGGAGAGCGGCTCTGCAATCCCCTCATCCGCCGGCATAAGGTAATGGCCCAGGAAACAGAGATCCGGGAAAAGGCGGAGGAGATACTGGAGTTCTTTGATCTGCAGCGCATGAGGGACGAGTATGCCGGATCGCTTTCCGGTGGACAGAAGAAGATGCTGGAGATGGCTCGGGCTCTCATGGCCGATCCCAGGCTGCTGCTTTTAGATGAGCCCTTTGCCGGAGTGAACCCGGCTCTGGCGGACAGGCTGATAGAGCAAATCAGGATACTGAAAGAGAAGGGCCTGTCAATAATCATAATTGAGCATGCTATACCCTATGTCCTGGCCCTATCCGATGAGCTTTATGTTCTGAACAAGGGTGCAGTGCTGGCTTCGGGCCGGCCGGACGCCGTCATCTCCGACCGGAGGGTCTTTGAGGCCTACCTGGGGGAGGGGGCTTGAATGCTCAGGCTTGAATCGGTTACCGCTGGATATACCGATGAGAACATCATCCATGAGGTCACTTTAGAGGTGGAAGAGGGGGAGATCGTCTCCATCATCGGCCCCAATGGCTCGGGAAAATCCACATTGATGAAGTCCGTATTCGGCCTGACCAGGATGAGGGGCGGAAGGATCCGGTTCCAGGGGCAGGATGTCACAGGAAAGAGGCCGGACGAGCTGGTGAGGCTGGGCCTCGCCTATGTGCCCCAGGAGAGGAATGTCTTCTCCAGCCTTACAGTCAAGGAGAACCTGGAGATGGGTGGCGTATCCCTGGCAGGAGAGATGGAAGAGCGGCTGGAGGGCGTTTTAGAGCTTTTTCCCAGGCTCGCAGAACGCCTGGGCCAGAGGGCGGGGACGTTGAGCGGAGGGGAGCAGAAGATGCTGGCAGTGGGAAGAGCCATGGTCACCAGGCCCTCCCTGCTCATGCTGGATGAGCCATCCGCAGCACTCTCACCCAAGGTCATGGGCCAGCTCTTCGCCGAGATCGAGGAGATAAACCGGAGGGGAGTGACGATATTGATGGTGGAGCAGAACGCCAGGAGGGCTCTGGCCATAAGCGACCGGGGCTATATCCTGGAGATGGGAAGAAACCGGTTCCAGGGGCCGGCCAAAAGCCTTCTGGACAATCCCGAGGTGTGCAGTCTGTATCTGGGACGAAGATGATGGAGCCGACATTCCGGATTAACAAATCCATTCCTTAAACATTTTCTTG
>DAWB01000019.1 GCA_002505805.1 Methanosaeta sp. UBA80
AGAAGTCCTTCCAGATCAAGGGCAATGTCACAGTGAGCAAGGAGGGGCCGGACTTCGAGGCTATGAGGGCCTGGGTGCACGGCATCAACAACAAGCTGCCGGCCAAGAGCTGCGCCGTGGTCAAGATCACCGAGATCTACAATGCCATGTGGGGACCGGCGGCGGGAAAGCAGGTGGCTTAAGTCTTCTCATCGCATTTTCATTTTTTATCTTAAGCCTCGATGCTGGCGTCGGTTATAAAGGGTATCCGTATTCAACTTAGGGTAGCATCATCATGACTAGGTTAAACTTCAGTGCCGTCTTCTTGCAGCATTGTGCGCTGCTGTTGTTTTGCTAGACTGACTTTTATGATTGGTTTAGTTTATCCGATTCGTTCCAAACATTATTAAAATAGTCTATACATCTTTTAACAGAATCGTCATCGCGTGTATATATTCCTGCATTGAATTCATCAAACAAGCTCTCTCTTGTCAAGTCTGCAGAGGAAATAAGAATTTCCTTGTCATCAATTATTATCAGCCTTGAGTGGATTAATTCCTGAGTTCTAAGATTTCCTGAAATAGATATATTTAGGAGATCTAGGACATTTTTGCTATTCGTTCTCTAGCACCCTTGATGTCTTTCCGAGGCCTGGTTATGATTTGTATCTCCACTCGGGGGTTTAGAACTTTTATATTAATTATATCTTCATAATACATATCGACGTATGGGGATATAATTCTAATATTTTCATTTGCATTAAGAAGCATATCTTTAATTTTATTATAAATTGCCCTTACAGGCCGATCATTCTCATAAATTGGGGATGTATGGATGAAATAGGGCTTATAGGTAGCTTTTTGTTGTTTGAATAGAATATCTCTAAATTTAAACTCCTCATAGCTAATTGAGCTTGGCGGTGCAGTTTGTATTAAGCTTAAGAGCGCAAAACAACTTTCATCTATTCTACTCCTAAATCCTTCTTTCTCAAAGAAGATTCCCCACGCGCCTGAACGATCTTGATTATTTATTATGTATTTCAAACCGTTGGTTACACAATTATTAAAGATACCATTTGTCCTGCTAATTGCTTTAAGAGCATAATGAGTGTCTCTAATGCAAAATAAATCGCCCCAGCTTCCATCTTCTTTTTGGCTCTCTCTTAGGAATCTAATCCCTTCATTAATTATCCCAGCGTACTTATTAAAGTCAAGCTCTGTTAGTGCCAGGATAAAAACACTACATCGAAGGGCTCTAATAGATGATGTTTATTTTGAATGCTGAATTGCAGTGCGTTTCTTGTTGATTCACAATATGGTTCCATAGCTACAGCCAATCTCAGGAATCCTACGTGATCATCACTATTCCAATAATTGCCCATTACAGTCTGTTCTTCCTTGCAGCTATTGAATAATTCCACAAAATTATTATTTGAGGAAATACCCATTTCATAGAAATGATAAGCCATGTGAAGATTACCTTCTGTGCCATGAAACATTGGATCTATCCATAAATTTTCCCAAAAATCATCTCGCATAGAAGCTTTTTTAAACTCGTTTCCTATGTTAACATCGCAGCATCCTAAGGTGAAAAAAGGGAATATGTCTGAAGAATGATATTTCTCTTTTAATTTTATTTCTAACATCTCAATTTTCGCATCTCTCCAGTCATCGTATCTTTTTTGTCTCTCTTCAGATATTTTTTTATTTAAGACATCAGGTTCCAACTCGGCTTTGATCTCTCTTAAAAGCCAATTGTAACCCTTTTCTATATATTTAGATAAATTAGCATGATACACCTGGACACCTTCACTCCATTTATTAGGCCAATTCTCTCGATTTAACAATCTGCATTTGGTCTACAATGCATTTGGAGATTTAAGCTTGCCCCTAATTGATGATTAGCGCCCGCGGGTGCAGGGCTTTAATCCTGCCGACTATTCCCTCCTGGCACCAAACTGAGCTTGCCTTTCCAGATGGATAGCAAGATCAGCGCCCTGGATCTGCCCGAGGAGGCAGCCCTAGACACCGAGGTGAATTCAGGCAATCAGACCAAATAGAAGAATGAATATACAAATTTATGATGACTGGAAAGGAAAAAGACGAACTTCAGGCTGACCCCGACCGCCTGGGCCGCCTCTCCATCCAAGCCCTGGCCCTCCTGGGCGGGCTGGCAGGAGTGCTCATAGCCGCCTTTCATCTCCTGGGCTCGGTGATATTTTCCTCTTCTTCCCACGGTCTGGGCGGCTGGGGCCTGCTCTATCAGATGGGTGGAATTGCATTTCTCCTCCTAGCCGTGGCCGGGACCGCCGGCGCAGCTCTATACCGGAATAGCCCGAAAAAGGCCGGGCTGCTGCTGCTCTTCTGCGGCCTTCTGGGCTTTCCCGTGGGCTATATCGCCTGGATAAATCAGGGCGGCTTCCTGGGCTGGTCAGCCTGGATTCCGGCGGGAGTTCTTTTGACGGCAGCGGGAATCCTGGCTCTGGTTACCCCCCAGGCTTTGCGGACTCGACTGCTGGGACAGGAGGGCGACTCTCTCGAGCGGGAACCCATAGAGCAGGCCCTTTTCATTGGCACCATCCTGGCAAGTATCGGGGTAATGACGGTCATCTTCCTCTTTTCCGGCCTCCTAATCAATGCCGCTGAGGAGTCGCTCAAGGATGATGCCGCCAGGGATCAGGAGGACTTTGCCCAGGCGGAGACGGCCGCCAGCATGGGAAGATGGGACCGATCGGTACAGGCATATGACCAGATCCTATCCCGCAACCAGTCCAACCAGGAGGCGCAGGAGAAGAGAGCCTATGCCCTGGAGAAGCTGGGCGAAGAAGATGGGTCCGGCCAAAAACGGGAAACGCAGCGGCTGAGCTGATTCGGACGAAAGGCTCTCCTGAGAATGGCGGAGGCTGCCGATCTTGGAGGCTTGCGGGCCAGAATAAATCAGATGGGAATAGAAAGAGAGCGAAGATTAGATCTAGCAGCGGGGCAAACCGATCTGCCATATCATCTTCAATCATGATAGGATGATTGCATTAAATCCATTTGCCGCCGGTGCAAAGAATGGCAGACAGCGACCTAGCAGAATACCAGAGAGCCCTCCGGGTATGGGAGAGGATGCTGGCTATGGAGATGGATGCTCTGCAGCGGAGCAATCTCCTGCGGCGCATAGGCGACGGCTGTCTGGAGATCATAGAGCAGAGGAACTGCCCGGAGGTATGCCGGAGGGCCATAGATGCTTATGAGGAGGCTCTGCAATTCTATTCTGCTGAAAGCTATCCTGCCCTCCGGGCCAGGGTTTTAAGGGGACTGGGATCGGCTTATTCCTCTCTGGCCGACCTCACAGAAAGGCGTGGCAGCCTGGCCAGGGCCATATCCTGCTGGGAAGAGGCTCTGGGCTTTTTTGCTGCGGCCTCTTTTCCGGAGGATCATGCCGCCATACAGAATGAATTGAGTGGGGCCTATCGCAAGCTGGCGGAGCTGGAGAGCCGCCGGGATAATGCCAAGTTAGCCATAGCTGCTGCTAAGGCCGCTCTGAGCATCTACCGCTCCAAGGATCAGTTGCTTGATTGTGCCGCCGCCCAGGTCAATCTGGCCGGAGCCTATCTCATACTGGCCCAGGCGGCAGGCTATGCCGCCGATCAGGCCGAAGGCTGCCGAAAAGCAATGGCTGCCTGCCGGGAAGCTCTGGCCGCCTATGCCCAGGATCGCTATCCTGCTAGGTATGCGGCCGTGAAGAACCGCCTGGCCATAGCCTATCTCGCCCTCTCCCAGGTGGAGGAGAGGGAGGAGAACTGCCGCAATGCCATTTTTGCCTGCCGGGAGGCCCTCTCCGGCATCAGCCGCAAGGAGCAGCCACTGGCCTATGCTGCGCTGCAAAACAGCCTGGGAAACGCCTACCTTGCCCTGGCGGAGGAAGCGGAGGCAAGGGAGGACCGGGAAATGATGCAGGCGGAGACGGGGCGGGATCCAAAGCCGACCCGGAGGCAGTCTTATTTCCGGGCGGGAGAGGATGGCAAATGGGATCTTGAGCTGGGCCGGGAAGTGGGAGTGGAAAGGGTGGGCGAGGAATGGACGGGTGAGGAAAGAGCGGGAGAGGAAAGGGCAGGAGAGGAAAGGACGGCAGATGAAAGAAAGGGAGAGGACGAGTTTCTGGAGCTGTGCCGGCTGGCTCTTGATGCCAACAGCCAGGCAGCCGGGATCTATTCCAGAGATGAGCATCCCTGGCTCTATGCCACCGCTCAGAACAATCTGTCTTCGGTCTATCTGGCCCTGGGGCGGCGGGAGGAGACCGCTGTCAACAGCACCAAGGCATTGAAGGCGGCATGGCAGGCTCTTACCTTCTTCACTCTGGACAGCTCCCCTCAGGACTATGCCGAGGCCCAGATGAACCTGTGGATGGCTTACCTCATGATGGCTGATGTCGAATACAGGGCGGAGAACTGCTCGGCTGCTCTGGATGCCGCTCGGGAGAGGCTGAAGGCCACCCTGAAGTTCGGCCAGCCCTTGCCCCTGGCCGGCTGCTACAAGGATCTGGCCATAACCGCCTGCATGATGGCCGACGTGGATATCTCTCCCGAGGATAAGGAACGGCACTGCCACGAGGCCATTGATGCCGCCCTGGAGGCCCTGCGCATATATCGGGTGCAGAGCAATCCCGCCGAGTATGCTGAGACCCAGACCCTGCTCTGGGCAGCCTATTCCGCCCTGGCAGAGGTGGACGGCAGAGCGGAAAGCTGCAAGCGGGCCATTTATGCCTGCCAGGCGGCCATCCGGGTCTATGATAAGATCAGCCCGGGGGAGAAAGCCTATGCCCAGAAGAACCTGGCCCACAGCTTCATCGCCCTGGCAGAGATGGAGAAGCATTCCGAGAACTGCCAGAGTGCAATCGAGGCCTGGCAGGATGCGCTAGAGTATTATACCGAAGAGAGAGCGCCCATGGAGCATGCCGATATTCTTCGTGGCCTGGCCTACGCCTATATCCTCTTATCCCGGGAGGAGCCCGAGGAAGAGGTGTGGCTGAAGAAGGCACTCAAGTGCTACAAGAAAGCCCTGCCAATTTACCAACAGAGGGAGCGGGAGATGGCCGGGATGGAGGGTCCCGCCGCCCATGAGGCTGGGGAGAGGGCGGAGAGCTGCCGGAGATCTTTGCAGTCCTGCCGGGCCATGATCAAGGCCAGAAGAAAGCAGAAAACTGAGCAGCTTCAGAAGAAAGAGGAGAATGGGAAATGAGCGATCTGACGGAAGAGCAGAAGACCGAATACTTTCGGCGCTCTTACACCGCAGTGGACGGACTGTGGTTCATGAAGGTGGAGGAGCAGATGAGCTTTGAGCAGGCCCTGCAGATAGATGAGGCGGTATGGAGGGTACTGCCCAAGATTCAGGCCCGGGCCCTCAAGGCCATGATGGATCTGCCTGCCGGCCTGGCCGGCCTCGAGCAGGCTCTGTCCNNTGTCCGCCCGCCTGGCCATGGAGGGATTCGAATTCGATATAGAGCGGCAGGAGGGTGCGTTGGAGGTGGCGGTGCGTGCCTGCCCCTGGCACCAGATCATGATAAAGTCCGGGCGCGGGGATTTATCTGAGAGGGTGAGCGAGGTCATCTGCCGGGTGGAGAACGAAACCTGGGCCGGGGAGTTTTCAGAAAAAGATAGGGAGAAGATCGACTTTGAGCGGCAGTCAAGGCTGTGCCGGGGGGATGGCGTTTGCAGGCTGCGGTTTGTGAGTAGAAGCGGCTAGAGTTCAAAGGCAGTAATCAATGACCTCTCCGGGCTCTTAGTGGAAATTCCTCCAGATAGAGCTCCGTCGCCTCCTTAAGGTTTTTCCCTGCCTCTTCAATTGGTCTTTCCCTGGCTGGCTGTGCCCACCTCATGATATTCGGCAACGAATGTGTTGTCTTCTTTGTGGATTACGGCGGTGAGAACTGGCATGCCAGTCAACTATTCTCTCTTTAAATATAAATGCTATCAAGATGAAAAAAAGAGAGCAGCTTTGAGCGATTGCATGAGAAGACGTTTCCTGTTCCTACACCGCAGCGGACTGAATGTGGCTCATGAGGGTAAAGGAGCGGATGGACATCAAGCCATCAGCAGATGCAAGCCCCCTCCCACCAGGAGCGCCGCCACCAGCCGCAGGGCCACAGACTTCAGAGTCCCCGAGACCCCCAGCTCCTTGAGCATGACCATAAATGTGGCCACGCAAGGAAAATACATGGCCAAGACCACCGAGGCTATGACCAGCTGCTTGGCGGTCATATCCAGGGGGGCGAACATGCCGATGCCCACATCCTTTCGGAGGAAGCCTATGATCAAAGCCGTAGCCGCGTCGCTGGGCAGCCCCAGCAGGCCGGAGACCACCGGGTGCAGGGCCAGGCCGATCTGGTGCATCAGCCCGGTGAGATAGAAGAAGTTCATCAGCAGCATGCCGAATCCGATGTAGGGCACCGCCTCCTTGAGAAACTCCCTCACCCGGATGAATGTCTTCTTGAATAAAGCCCTCATATTGGGCATCCTGTAGGGAGGGATCTCCAAAAAGATCTCCGGGGACTCCCCCCCGATGATCTTGTGCAGCAGAAATCCGGTGGTGACGAAAGCCAGGAATAGGGAGAGGTAGACCGCAAATACATACCGCAGCCCGAAGGGAGCCAGCATGCCGAAGATCATGGCTGTCTGGGAGGCGCAGGGTATGGCCATGGTCATCAGCGTTGCCGCCAGGTACCTTTGCTTGGGAGACTCCAGAATGCGCACGGAAATGACCGCCGGCACGCTGCATCCCATGCCCAAAACGCAAGGAAGTATGGCTGCGCCGTGCAGGCCGATCCTGTGCATGAAGGCATCCAGAATGATGCTCAGCCGGGGAAGGTAGCCTATGTCCTCCATGAATCCCAAGACCAGATAAAAGGGTACGAGGAAGGGCAGGACCACCCCCAGGGGGATATAAAGGCCGGTGGTGAGGATGCCGAAGGACTTGAGCAGCTCCGGAGTATTGCCAATCAGTATCTCCCGCAGCAGGGGCGATGCGATCTGCTCGTTGACCAGATGGGTGATGAATCCGGAGTAGGCGGAGAAAATGGGATCGGTGATATAGAGGATGATAGTCTCACCCGTCTCAATCACCAAACTGAAGCAGAGATAGAGCACCAGCAAGGCCAGGGGGATGCCGGTCATGGGCTTGAGGGATATGTCCTCCAGCCTGTCGAAGAGGGAAGGATGCCGGTGCATCACCTTCTGGGTCCTGGCGGCGATCTCTCCGATGCGGGCCCATCTCTGGTCCGGCGAGTCGAATTGAATGCCCGGTGGGGCTCTGGCCCGGTCCAGCGACTGCACCAGGTCCCGGATGCCCTGACCGCTAACAGCCACCGTGGCAACCACCGGCACTCCCAGCTCCCTCTCCAGAGCGGCGACATCGATCTCGATGCCTTTTTTGACCGCCACATCCCAGAGGTTGAGGGCCACAACCGTGGGCACTCCCCGCTCCAATATCTGTAGAGTGAGGTTGAGGTTTCTCTCCAGATTGGTGGCATCAATGACATTGACCACCACATCAGCGCCTTTGGCAAAGATCTTGCCGCAGACCTCTTCCACCCGGCTGCAGGGATCGAGAGAATAGACGCCG
>DAWB01000114.1 GCA_002505805.1 Methanosaeta sp. UBA80
AACGAGAATTGATTATAGGCAATTTAGATGAAGCAATGGAGCAATTTAGTGCGGCACTTTCAATTAAAAACGATAATAAAGAAGCCCTGACAGGACTAATTGAAGTCGCACTTAGAAGCATCCATATTTCACCAAAAAGA
Organism: Methanosaeta sp. UBA80; assembly: GCA_002505805.1. Lineage (GTDB taxonomy): Archaea > Halobacteriota > Methanosarcinia > Methanotrichales > Methanotrichaceae > Methanothrix. The sequence continues at coordinate 141 of DAWB01000114.1, forward strand.
ATGGAATCTGCACTAAATAATCTGAAGGAGAGATCTCCGGATTGGCTCGCGAAATACTTATGCAAGAACTTAAAGTTAATTGANNATCTTATTGTGCGAATTTCTAATGTTATCTTACCTCTGACTCAAATCTCAGATTATAATGGCGGATTTGGCTGGCAAGTTCAAATGACTTCTATTGATGCAATAGTGTCTGAAAGGAAAACTCAGACTCTTGCGATTATTGCGGAGCAACTGCAAAATGACATGATCCAGCTAACCGCCAATACAAACGAATTGCCCTGGGGCCTATACTCAACAACTATCAGATTTTTATCTGGAGGCAGGGAATATTGGAGAGCAGATGTCACATTATCTAACCATGAACCTGAAATACCATATATCGCTGGTCCTCCTATAAGAGACCCTAGCCTCTTCTTCGGTAGAAACAAGGCCATGAGCGCTGTTATGAAATTATTAAAAGATTACTCTGTGGTCCTGCTTGGCCCGAGGAGGTCGGGAAAAACGAGCTTTCTTTATCATCTAGAAATCGCAGCCCGGAATAATTGGAGAACTTTATTTATCGACCTCCATGGTTATACAGTTCTTTCAAGCAAGGAGATTGTAAACAACTTTGTTGGAGAAATAAGCCGAGTATGCCTAAGCAACAATAAATCTAAACATACTTATAGTCAATTAGAATTTAAACGCCTATTAGAAGAAAGTGATGTAAAAAATCTAATTATCTTTTTAGATGAGATGGCAATACTAGCGGAGCATAAAGAAGCAGCTTATTGGCTACGACATATATCCAAATGGGAAAAACCTAAAATTAGAATTGTTATTGCAGGCACTTATGCCGATCTTATAAAAGTAACGTCGGCTGCAATGGGCAGCGGGCCGTTCAATGAGTTCGAACATTATGAGATTCAAGAGATATCAAAGCAAGATGCTGTGGATTTGCTTGTAAAGCCTGTATTAGGATTCTATAGATATGAGGCTAATGCACTTGAAGAATTATTGAAATTATGCTATGGGAGACCGTTCTTTTTAAATCTCATGGCGAAGCTTGCGCTCAAATTCGTGCAGTTAGAAGGGGGGCGAGTAATTCGGCTCAGTCATATTGAATTAGCGCGCAAAGAAGCTATTTTTATGCTAGGAAGCTGGTTTGAGGCATTCCTACTGGAGCTTGACATTTCGACTAGATCTGCATTGCCAAAGCTCATACAAGATCATTCTGCTTCTTTGCCAGGCGTATATGCAGAAACGCTTCGTAGCGCAGGACTAGCTGTTGGCCCCAGAAGCAAAATGTAATTCTGTCCGCTATTTATCGATTATTGGAATTTGATGTTTCAAAAAGGAGAAGGACAATGACACATTATATTGTGAATCCTCCAATTAGAGACGACTTGGATTACTACCGAAACGATGATGATATAATTGAGAATATCCTATCTGGGCAGTCCACGATTGTTCTTGGACTCCGACGTAGTGGTAAAACATCCTTCCTTTATCGGGTCCAACGAAAAGCCTTAAAAGATGGAAAACCGACATTATTCTTCGATTCGCGCGATTTTTTAATCTCATCAGATCCTGCTGAAGAAGCTAGACAGGCAATTCTAAAGATTAGGGCGTCTCCAAAATCACTTATCTTAGTAGACGAAGTTGATATTCTGTTTCAGCAAGAAAATTCAGCTATTTGGCAACAATTACTTGCAAATTTTCGTAATCATGTAGCTGTAATGACGTGCGCATCAGTTTTTCTTTATGAGCTTGCTCAATATCCATCAGCAATTCGAGAATTTTTCGAAAACTGCTATAGGCACCCCATTGGGCCGCTAAGCAAAGATGAAGCATTTGATTTGCTATCCCAATCAAAAAGGAGAGATACTTCCCCGATACCTGCGCAATTAATTGAAGAAATCTGGTCTAGCGGCGATCGACTGCCAATAATTTTGCAGGCATTAGGTGAGAAAAATGTTAATAGAGTCGAATTGGCAGTTTCGCTAGCAGGAGTGGGTGTGAGTATTCTTTCAGGGCTTGCTCCGAAAGTCAAGGGAGCATTAATTGCAGCCGCACACAGAAATCAGCTAGATCCAGATTTGCCGGAGGTCAAATTTCTAATTACATTAGGGGCCATTCTAGAGAAAAATGAAAAAGCTGTAATAGCTGGCAAGGTTCTAGGTGATGTCATTAGAGAATCTGCAGATTCTACACAAGTAAGCGCTATTTCACCTAATTGGAAACGTTGTGCACGAATCCTTCATTTATCTGATCTTCATTTCGGCCCACATTGCATTGAGAAGCCAGAGAACGCAATTAGTAGACAATTTTTTCGCCTTAAATTTGTTCTTGAGAAGGATTCTATTTTCCCGGACTTTGTAGTGATAACAGGAGATCTTAGTTGGTCCGGTCACCCCAACGAGTATACAATCGCAGAGATCTTTCTAGAAGAATTGGCATCTTGGTTGGCCAAAATTCGAAAATTATCGAAACGAGCTGCTCGACGTCGTATTCTCATTCTCCCAGGAAATCACGATGCTGCATGGAGTCTAACAAATGGACTTAAACCAGAAGATACCGGCGAATGGGTCCATTATGCTCTAAGCCCTTTTGCCAACTTTGTTAATAAATTTCATCGAGGTGAAATTATTTGGGATTTAGAGCACCCATGCCAGAAACGTTGTTTTAAGCAACCTTCTATAGCATTCATTTTAATATCAACATCACATTTCGTTACAAAGGAAAATCCTAAGGGGGAATTTGGAAATAATGTGCAAGATCTGGTAGTAGAACTCTTAGAGAAAACTGATGTTAAAAGAGCTCTTTTTCGCATATGCTTATTTCACCATAATCTCAGATCTTTCCATAATGAAGGGATTACTATTAAGGATGGAGAAAGTGCATTATTGCGATTTGCTCTATGCAAGCCCGCTCCGGACTTGATTTTACATGGACATGTTCATCAAGGAGAGACCGACGTCTTCCAGCCAAGAAAAGGTCTGAATAAGATTCCTTATTCAGCAGTTGGAAGTTTTGGAGTTAGGTCAAAGGAGAGACCAGGTGATGAAACAAGGGGAAGAGTCGATAATGAGTTTGCCATTGTGGATTTGGAAACTGACGGAACAGGGCGCCGATTTGTTACGCAATTCTATCGCTTAAGATATTCACCAGCAGGAGATTGGCAATGGGAAGCAGGAAGCAAGTCCAGACCATTTATATTATAAATTTTTTAAACTAAAAAAAATCTTTAAAAATATAAATGCGGCGCCCCCCAATCATGAAGGTCGGGTATTCTTGGACCTCTGCGACCCCAATGAGTAATTACTCAATGACAAGACAAAATGATTTACTTTAAATTGAAATGCGCATTACATTCATTTCGCTCGCTGAGAACAATCGACTATTTGCATCAGCATCATTCTACGAATTTATAGTGCCGGTCCCCCTGTGAGTCTATCCCCGCCAGCACGAACTCCTGCTCTGGCTCGACCACGCTCTTCACCTTCCTGCCCTCGTGCAGCATCTCATATTCTGCGAGCGTTATCTCCCTTCTCTCCTCCAGCCTCTCCATCAGCCCCAGCCTTGGCAGATCTTCCGCATGCTGGCCCACCCGCCCGGAGAAGAAGAGTGCGGAGCAGCCGCTGCCGTAGGCTCCAAAGCCCAGCCTCTGCCCGGCCTGGAGCCGATCCAGCTCCAGCAGGCTGGCCAGCCCCAGGTAGATCGATCCGGTGTAGATGTTTCCTATCTGGCGGGAGAGGGTAGCCGTATCCCGGACCTTGGCGGCAAAAGCCTCTAAGAACTGAGGCGAGCGGGCGAAGCGGCGGGCATAGTCCGCTTCTGCTGCCCCAAACGCGGCTTTATCCTCATAGTCCCCTTCTCCTGGCTCTGGGCCGATTTCTTCTTCGACCCTGCGGCTGCGCTGGCAGCTTTTCCAGTCATGCCGGAAGACGGCCGCCGAGGCATACTCCACCATGCGAGGATAGGGGATATGAAAGAGAATATGATCCAGAAAATCGGTGACGCACTGACCCGGCCTCGGAGCTATGACTTCCTTCCTGGCCGCCCGGGCGGCAAAGGAGTCGAAGGCCCCGGTTACTGCATCGAGATAGCACTGATTGCTGTGCTTGCCATTGACCACGGCGGTGGTGCAGCCCATGGGCCGGAAGAAGTCGTTCTCGTCCCGGGTGAAGTGGCCGTAGACCTGCTCCAATGAGATAAGCCGGGGATTCTTCTTGAGCAGGAGGGAGAAGCTTCCCGCCCCCTGGGTGTACTCGCCGGGCGAGGCCATGGGATATTTGGCCACATCCGAGGCTATGACCACCCCCACCTTGTCCTCGTCCTCGACCGCCAGCCAGTAGCTCTGGCACTCCAGAGCCAGGGTGGTGGCGATGCAGGCCGCCTTCATCTCCACCGTGCTGCACTCATGAAAAGAGCCGCGCCCATAGACCTGCTCCAGCATGCCTATGACATAGGTTCCCATGGCCTTGGCCTCGTCCGCCGAGGACTCCGTTCCCAAATAGATCTTGCCGATCCGATCCGGCTGGAGACCGCTGCGTCTCATTAGCAGCAGAAGGGACATGGCAGCCATGGTGGCGGCATCCTCATGGGCATCGGGCACAGCCATCCTCTCTATGCCTATACCTTTGATCAGCTTGCCCGTATCTATGCCCCGGCTGCGAGCGAACTCGCCCTCCAGTGGCAGATAGAGCCCCGGCACATAGACGGCCAGGTCGTCAATCCCCACGGTCTGTTCCCCGCCATTCGGCAAACCTCCTGTTGCGCTGCTCAAGACCGGCATCTCCTTTTCCAGGGCTTTGCAGGCTGAATCTTATTTCAGGATTGTGCTGAAAGCAGCCTTCAGCCCTTTCATCTTCATAGTCAATTTAAGGAGGAAGACCGAATCTCATAAAAGGATAGAAATCCCTCTCCGGCAAAGCCAGTGCGCACTCCCTGTCCGAGGATGGAAAGATGAGGCCAGAGAAGACGGATCGTGAAATGAGGAAGGATATGCTTGAGGGCTCGCCGGGGCTCAAGATCCAGGCAGAGAGGCTGATGATCGAGGCGGCGGAGCAGGCCCGGCGGGAGAAGCGAGACCCAGCCCGGATGTTGCGAGTCCTGGCATTGCTGGCCTCGCCCGTCTATGATCCCAGGAATCCAGAAAGCGCCCCCGTCCATCTGGACCTGCAATCGGAGTGGCATCGCCTTTCCGAAAGGGTCCGGCAGAGCGGAGCGCCCATTCTCTTGGCCAGGCTTGCTCCCCCCACATTGCCTGCCCTTCGCGCCGCCCTATCCCCGCGGGCGGCGGAGCAGTCCGTCTTTCCCCAGGTGCTGCACTTCTCCGGCCACGCCTGGAAGGAAGGCCTGGTCCTGGAGGATGAGCTGGGGCGGGTTCATGCTGCCGGAACCACCGAGGTCATAGATGCCCTCAAGGACCTTCCTGGAAAGCTCGATCTGGTGGTCCTGAACGGCTGTGAGAGCGCCGCTGCCGCCCGCTCCGTGGCCCAAGCTCTTTTAGACGGCGGCCTGGCTCGGGCGGTGGTGGGGCATGAGAAGGTGGTCCGGGACGATGAGGCGGTGGCCTTTGCCGCCCGGCTCTATTCCGAGCTGTGCAACGGTTTTCCGCTTCAGAGGGCTCTGGAGAATGCCGGCAAGGCCATCACCACCCACCAGGTTATCCTCTTGGGAGACGGCGGCCTGAAGCTGGGGCCCCTGAGCGGTGGCGAGCCCCTCATAGACCAGCGCCGCCCCAGAGGCAGCCTCCTGCCTCAGGCCAGGCTTTTCCTGGGCCGCGGGCCGGAGCTGATGGAGCTGGCTAAAGCCCTGGCAGAGCCTCCCTCGGTGATAGTTCTCTCCGGCCCTCCTGGCATAGGCAAGTCCAGCCTGCTCTTAGAGGCGGCGCTGCGCAGCAGCTGGCGCTTTCCCGGAGGGATCGCCTATGCAGCCGGTCCCAGGCCGGAGGATTCCAGAGCAGCCACTGCTGAGGAGCTGGCGGCGGCCCTGGCAGCCTCACTGGGGCTGGAGAGGTCAGAGGATCTCTTGCCATACACATCAATGCAGCCGACTCTGCTGCTCCTGGATAACCTCGACTCTTTAGCAGGAGAGGAGCAGCTGCGGCTGAGAGAGCTACTGCGGCGGCTGGGAAGCGAGAGCGCCGCCATCCTGGCCCTGCGCCCATCCAGCGAGATCCTGGAGGAGCTGCCCTCCGCCCATCCCATGATCCTGCATCGCGGTCTCGCCGCACGTGAGGCGATCAGATATGCGCTGGCGCAGGCCGCTCAGAGAAAGATTCAATTGCCCCCCGGAAAGGCTCGGCTGATCGCCAGAGCCGTGGACGGCCATCCCCGGCTTTTGGAGCAGATCGTGGCCCAAGCCCGGCGGCAGGACCTGGATGGGCTGCTGGAGGATGTGGCGAGGAGAGGGGGCAGCTTTGCGGACAAGATCGAAGAGGTCTACTCCTGGTGTGCGATTGGGCTCGATCCTGCCGGAGAGGCGGCCTGGCGGGCCCTGCCGCTCTTTCCAGGCGGCAGCGCCCCGGAGGCGGTTTTGAAGGCGGCTGGGGGAGAGGATGGCCCGGAGAGACTGCGGGAGGCGGCTCTGGCCGACTTTGACTCCGCCGGGCAGCTCTGGCGCTTNNCTCCGGATGAGCAGAAAGCCAGGAGGATTGCCCTACTGCCCGCCTGGGAGAGGTGGCTGAAGAGGCTTCCTGCCGATGAGATGGAGGCCCACTCCCGGCTGGAGGGCTCCCGCTCCAATCTCGAGGCAGCTGCTGAGGAATGTACCGGCGCCTCGCGCCAGGAGGCCGGGGGCTTCCTGAAGCTGCTTAATGATCTGCTGCCTCGGCCGGATCGCACATTAACCCTGAGAACGCTTACGGAAAAAGTCTTGAGGGTGAGGCTTCTCATGCTAACATCCGAGGAGATGGTCGAGAGGGCAGGCGCTCTCAATGACCTTGGCGGTGCACTTTTCTCCCTGGGTAAGCGCAAAATGGCATTGGTGGTAGTTCAGGAGGCTGAAGAAATCTATCGAAAGTTGGCCAAGGAAAACCCCCGGGCTTTCCTGCCCAACCTGGCTGTGAGCCTGAGTAACCTAGGAAACGCGCTTTCCGATCTGGGGCGGCGGGAGGAAGCTCTGGAGGCGGCCAAAGAGGCGGCGGACATCCGCCGAAAGCNNAGAATCCCCAGGCATTCCTGCCCGACCTGGCCACGAGCCTGAACAACCTGGGCGCCATGCTTTCCAATCTGGGGCGGCGCGAAGAAGCTCTCAAGGCCACAAAAAAGGCGGCGGACATCCGCCGAAAGCTGGCCGAGAAGAATCCCCAGGCATTCCTGCCCGCCTTAGCCATGAGCCTGAACAACCTGGGAGCAATGCTTTCCGATCTGGGGCGGCGCGAAGATGCTCTCAAGGCCACAAAAAAGGCGGCGGACATCCGCCGAAAGCTGGCCGAGAAGAATCCCCAGGCCTTTCTGCCCGCCTTAGCCATGAGCCTGAACAACCTTGGCAAAATGCTTTCCGATCTGGGGCGGCGCGAAGATGCTCTGGAGGCGGCTAGAGAGGCGGTGGAAAGCTATCGAAA
>DAWB01000024.1 GCA_002505805.1 Methanosaeta sp. UBA80
ATTTACGGAGCAGTTGGTGGGCTATGATGCCATCTGTCTGGTGGTAAGCCCGGCAGTTTATGATTTTGGAGTAACCTCGCTCACCCCGGACCAGGTCAGGCGGATCTATTCCGGAAGCATTGTCAACTGGGCTGCGCTGGGGGGCCCGAACTTGGGGATCTTTGCCGTTGGCCGCAGACCGGGTTCTGGCACCAGGGATACCTTCAATGAGATAATCATGGGCAGCCGGGAGGCTGAGACGCCTGGTGTGGCCTATGACAGTGGGGAGAGCTCCGAGGTCAAGTTCAGCACCCAGAGGAGCGACAATGCCATCGGCTATATGGGATACAGCTTTGTGATGAGAGGGGATGCCAGGGTGATCTCTCTTGACGGCATCTATCCATCCATTGAGAACATCAAGAATGGAACCTATCCACTGGCCAGGAAGCTCTACTTCGTCACCCTGGGCCAGCCCTCGCCTGGAGCCATAGCTTTCATAGATTATGTTTTAAGCCCGGCAGGACAGCAGATCGCCATAGATAACGGATTCATTCCTGTATAATCAAATCATATTTTTAAATGCAGCAGATGATCGATCTCTCCCTTTAGGAAATTATATCAATGATCAATGCCAATTATTTATCTTAATTATGGGGTGTGATACAAACATGTCAGATGGAGATGTCTATAAGATAGTTGAGCTGGTTGGTACCTCCAAGATAGGCTGGGAAGATGCAGTCAAGACCGTGATCGACCGGGCCACCAAGAGCTTGAGAGATCTTCGCATCGCTGAGGTCAAGGAGCTGGATGTCAGGCTGGAGAACGGAAAGATCGCAGAGTATAGGGCCAAGGTCAGACTCTCATTTAAGTATGAGGGTGAGGATTAGGCGGAGCGATATTTTCCAAACTCTCTCTTTTCATCCCTTCCCACCTCTCCTTTTTCCTAACTCTCTTTTTCCCATCTCTCCTCAAAACTGCCTTTTTCCAAACTCTCGTTTTATATAATTGTATTTCAGCTATTCTCCGGGATAGCTAGCCTGATCTCATATAGCCTGGGCCAGAGCTTGCCGGTTACAAAGATCCTATCTGACTCGCCATCATAGGCAATGCCGTTCGCCACATCGACGCTCTGCCCGACCCCCTGGCTTCCCGGCAAGATGCTGGTCAGATCTATCTCGCCCCTCACCTCGCCCGTCTGCGGCAATATTATGGCTATCCGGCTGGTGGGCCAGATATTGGCATAGATCTCTCCTTTAATGTACTCCAGTTCATTGAGGCCATTGAGCGGCCTGCCCCCTGCGGTGACATTTATCCTCTCCTTCTCCCTGAAGGTCTCGGGATCAAGGATATGCAGAATATTGCTGCCGTCACTCATGATCAGGCTGTGGTTGTCGCTGGTCAGCCCCCAGCCCTCCGTCCGGTATCCGAATCTGCCTGTCTCGGTCAAATTCTCCTTGCCGTAGACCAGGCCCAGCCCCGACTGCCAGGTCAACTGGACTATACTCTCTCCCCACAGCGCTATCCCCTCTCCAAAAAGGCTGCCTGACAGATTTATCTGCTCTATGACCCGGCCTGTCTTCAGCTCCACCTTCCTCAGGCTGGACCGACCGTAGAGCCCAGTTCCTTCGTAGATCAGATCGTCCCGGTCGTAGACCAGTCCCTGGGTGAATGCCATAGGATCATGAGGATAGGAATTGACTATCTCATATCCGAAAACCGGTATATTATTGAGATCTTCACCATGAATGGAGCTATCTGCAGAGCAGCAGCTTGCTAGCAGTATCAGAAATGCGGCAAGGAATAGATAAATCATCCAGGGAACAATGCCGTCTGCAATTTGAAAGGCATCTATGCGGGGCATGGAATCATATGATATCGGCAGAGAGCAAAGATGTTTCTCTACATTCTTCTCCTAAATCAAGGCAATCATGATTTATGAGTTCTGCATGCCTGAAGGAAATGGGCCGGAAATCCCCGGAAAGAGGCGCTGTGGATGTGAGTGTAGCTGGCGACCAGATTCTCCCGGCATAACCCGTCCCAGCCGCCCTTGATCCCCCTGCCCCGCTCCAGGCGGATGGCATAGTCCACGCCCTCATCCATTATCATCTCGGAGTGATGAAACTCATGCCCCATTATGGCCTGGCCAGCTCTTCCCAGGGGAGAGTCGCGGGTCAGGCGGCCGTGCACATAGCTCACAACCCGAACATCGCCCCGCCTGGCCTTTCCCGGCACCAGCCCGGCCATCTCCTGCCGCTCCCCTTCCCAGTCGATCTCCCTTCCCAGGTACATCAGCCCGCCGCATTCGGCAAAAATAGGATGGCCCCTCTGGTGGAAGCTTTCCAGGCTGCTGAGCATTCCTGAGTTCTCGGAGAGCTCCCGGGCGTAGAGTTCAGGATAGCCTCCGCCGATATACAGACCGTCCACATCGGGAAGAGCCCTGTCATGCACCGGGCTGAAGGGGACAACCTCTGCCCCGGCCAGCTCCATCATCTCCAGGTTGTCCCGGTAGTAGAAGTTAAAGGCCTCGTCCCTGGCCACCCCTATGGCAAGGCCCCCTCCGGCGGAGTTCTTTCTATAAAGATCCGGCTGCACCTCTGCCAGAGGCTCTGCTCCCCCGGCAATCTCGATTATGCGGTTTAGGTTGATTCCCTCTTCAACTATCTCCCGGATGCGGGAGACCCTATTTTCGAAACCCTCATGGCGGGTTTTTCCCTCCAGCACCGGAACCAGTCCCAGGTGGCGCATGGCCAGGTGCATATCATCATTGCGGCGGATGACTCCCACCACCTCCACTCCGGCATATCTCTCGACCTCCCGGATGGCCTTCTCGGCGTGCCTCTCGCTGCCCACCTTGTTCAGGATCACCCCCTTGATATTGACATCCGGATCGTAGTCCATGTATCCCTTGACCAGGGCGGCGCAGCTTCTGGTGATGCTCCTGGCATCAACCACGAATATCACCGGGGCTTGCAGAAGTTTGGCTATCTGTGCCGTGCTGCCCAGGTCGCCGTCGTAGCCCTCGTACAGGCCGCGCACGCCCTCGATCACGGCGATGTCCGCCTTATCCGCGGCATGGGCATATACCTCCCGGACCGCCTCTTCCTTCATGAGATAGCCGTCCAGATTGCGGCAGTTCCGGCCTGTAATCCAGGTATGGTAGCTGGGATCGATGTAGTCCATGGCCACCTTGAAGGGCTGAACGGAAAGGCCTCTGCCGCAGAGAGCGGAGAGCAGGCCGGCTACAATGGTGGTCTTGCCGCTGGAGCTTTTGTCTCCGGCTATGAGAACTCTTGGACAGTCTGCAGCCAATGGTACCCCTTTCCTGTCTCCCTAAAAGCCTCTTATTTATTCCATGGACAGCTCTCGCAACCTCTCATCGCTGAGAGGTTGTGGTACCCTGGGATCGGCTCCGCCCATGATCTCCCGGGCTAGAGCGCGGTAGACGGCAGCGATGGCCGTATCAGGCGCTCCCTGTATAACTGTGACTGCCTGCCTCTCGCACTTCTGGACGATGGGATCTTTGGGGATGAAGGCCACCAGCCGGCTGTTGAGCTCTTCGGCAAATCTCTCTGCGATCTCCTTCTCCCTGCCCGCCGCCGCCTCGCGGGAGTTGCATATCACCCCGGATAGGGGAGTATTAAGCCGGAGCAGTCCCTTGCTGATGTTATTCGCGGCATAAAGGGGCATATACTCGCCGGAGGTTATGATATAGGCCTGGCTCACCAATCCCTTTCGGATGGGGGCGGAAAAGCCGCCGCATACGATATCCCCCGGCACATCATAGAGCACCAGGTCCACCTCTTCCAATACCCGGGATACCTTGCGCAGAAAGTCTATGGCCACAATAATGCCCCGTCCGGCGCATCCCACTCCAGGCTCCGGGCCGCCCACCTCTATGCATTTGACGCCCCTGTATCCCTCAAAGACCACATCCTCTTCCTTGATCTCTCTTCCATCCAGTATGAGGTCCATCATGGTGGGGATTCTCCTGCCCACCAGGGTTATGCTTGAATCGCTCTTGGGATCGCAGCCCACAACCAGCACCCTGTGGCCCTCCTCGGCACAGGCGGCGGCAATGTTCGAGGCAGTGCAGGACTTGCCGATGCCTCCTTTGCCGTATATCGCAACGTGTTTAATAGATGACATCTAACTCCGCTCCGCCTGTTGATCCGCCATAGGATATACAGCTTGCCCAGGATTGATCATGGAGAGGTGGGTGAAGATTCGAGCATTCCGTCTGGCAGCAGCAATCTTAGTCCTGGCTATGGGGCCGGTTTGGCTAGCATCAGCGCAGGAAATTTCTGAGGCGGCCTCGGTCCGGGGCCATTTCGCTTATGGTGATGGCATCTGGAGGGCCGATGACTTCTGCTGGTTTTATTATGACCTGGATGAGGATCTGGGTGGAGAGATGCTACAGATAGATCTGGATGGTAAGACGGCGGAGAAAGGTAATATCGAATATTCTTCAAAGGTCTGGACGGAGCAATTTGAGTACGAGCCGTGGGGCAACTTTCAGAGGGTGGCATTTTTTGGCAAGCCCTATTTCGCCGGCTTCCCGGATAGCAGTTTCACGGAAGAGGTTAGCTCTCTGGAGAAGGGCGAGCTGAGAGAGGTGCTCATGGATGACGATCTCACCCAGACTCTGAGCCTCAATAAGACCCTGACCCTGCAGCAGGGCTATGTGCTGGTGGCACAGGAGATCTCGGAGAAGAAGGGAAGCGTCAATTTTCTATTGTTCAAGGATGGATTGCCGGTTAATTCTTCAGTGGTGAGCATTGGTGAGAGCTTTGTCTATAAGATCGATGACCTTCCAGTGATACTGGTCCATCTGACCAATGCCATGCTGGGGGCAGGCGAGGGGCTGGCCGAGGTGGAGGGTGTATTCCAGATCAGCGACGAGCCGAATATCAGGCTCTTTGAGGGGGCCATGATAGGGGAGATGAAGCTCATCGATTACTCCCAATCTGGAATAGAGATCGAGAATCATAGGTCGATCAATCTCAAGAGAGATTCTTTAGTATCTCTTCTCCCTGGGCTTGAACTGGTTGTGCTTGATATACCAGAGCCTGTGGTCTATTATCCCCAGGGCTGGATCTATGATTATGGAGTGCATGAGATGCGTGGTCCGGCCTTCAATGCCAGCTCCCATATCTCTGTCCCTATGGGCGAGGGCTATAATGCATCAGTTACCGCTAAGTGGAATGCCGAAAATTATAGTGGATTTTATTTTGATCCGGATGATGCTGCGCTTAGAGACGTTTTTGGAGCCCTGATCGGGGAGACGCTGGTCATTTATCCTATGGATGGCCGACGAATTGAGCCTGGCAGGAGTCCTTTAAAAATTCCGGAAAACATGACCATCCTTCAGACGGGCCTGCAATATACATCGTTACTGCAGCCAAAGGAATATGACTATGAACCTTGGGGAATCTATTATGCCATCAACCTCTTTGGATTTCCTTTTTTTGCAGGATACGATTCCAGCGTTGAGGGCTATAAGGCATCTAAGAGCCTCATGGAAAACGAGTACTTGGGTCGGGTTCTTTTAGACAGCAAGCTGCAGGGCAATATCTCGGCAGGAAATTACTCCCTGGAAGAAGGATATGAGATGCGAATCAGGGATGTGAGCAACGACAGCCTATTTATCCAGCTTTTCGACGAAGGAAAGCTGGTAGACAGCTCCGTGATCGAGTCCAATACGACCTATGAATATAAAAAAGACATGGAGAACGTCAAAGATATGCCCATCATAAGGATGCACTTTGGAGATGTATTCTACGATGGTAGTCATGGTTCCGCCGAGATCGATGGCATCTTTCAGATATCGGATGATCTCTTTCCAATTGAATATGGAAGTGGTTTCGGCGAATTGCAGTTGGTGAGCATTTGGCCGGGAGGATTGATCTTCGTCAATGATGATAGCATAAGTCTGAGCCGCGATTCAAATGTCAACATCGGACCGGGCATGGACATTCGGGTTGCTGACAACGATACCCTTCGCTATTATCTCTACACCCAAAAGTATGTGGTCCCATCCCCAGAGCCGCCTCTGATCAACTCTCAAAAGAATGTCCTACCCTCGCAGTCAGCCAATTTCAGCATGATCGTGAGAGCGGCTGAGATCCGCCAGGTGCTGATGAACATCCTTGACTCAAATAACAAGACCGTCTTCTCTAAGGATATTGCCGGCTTGGGCCAGGGATCGGGAGAGTGGTGGATATATGCCTGGAGCTGGAACGCCAGCACTTTGCGCATGAGCGACGACAACATCTTGATACCGGATTTAAGGCCAAGCCCACAGCTGGCATTGCTATATTTAAACCAGTCAGCGTCTCCCTTGCAGGTAGCGGTTACATTTGACTCCCAGGGACGCATAAGCAACATAATGGATAGCAGTGCCTTTTATTACATCTCCAGCGAAGACTATGTCAGGCTCAATACAAGCCTCGACTACAGCTCAATGATCAACAACAGCACGGCGCGGATGGAGTTCTTCCGGGTCGTTCCGGGAGAGAGCATATTGCAGTTCTTCGATATCGTCAATAACCAGTTAATTCCCAGCGGCATCAACCACACCCTGCAGGGAAACCTCAGCCTATTAGAGCCCCATGCCATAGCAGCCGGGGCTGAGCCGGGCCGCTACCAGTTGCAGGTGCGGCTGCAGAATGCGGTAAACGCCATCTGGGCCACAGACGAGTATTTCAATGTGACTGAAGGGAGCGGCCTTATCTGTGATAGCACTTCCAACGGCAGCAGCAATGCCGCCCAATCAAAAGGGAAAATGGAAAAGAGCCCGGACATCGGTTTATTGGCATCGATTCTGATCCTGGCCGCAGCAGCAGTAATGCGGCGCAGGAACTAATTTTTTCAGTTTAATTTATTAATTTTAGTTTATATCTTATTCTTAGCCGCCCTTTTTATTGCCCTTCCCAGAGCCAGGCTCATGGCCTCAATCCGGCTCCTGTCGTCTCCCCCGNNAGCGGAGATGAAGAGATTAAAGCCGCCGTTATAGGCCAGAGCGCGCAAAAAGTGGCTGAAGTTATCCAGGCTCATGCCCTCGAGCATCTGCTTCTCAAGGTGGAAGCTGCCCTGGTATCCGGCCTGGCCAAAGCGCACTGCCGCCCGAGCAAGAGAGCTGCCGGCAGGAACACTGCTGCTGCCTATGCCCTTCTTTATCTCCTGAGAGAGCAGGCTGCCCAGAGTGATGGCCGTATCCTCTACCGTATGGTGGTCGCCGGTCTCCAGGTCGCCCCTGGCTTTGACTTCCAGGTCCAGCTCTCCTCCCCAGGCCAGGAAGGAGAGGATCTCATTTAGCAGCGGCACACCCGTATCCGCTTGGACCCTGCCCTGACCCTCAACCTCCAGACGGACCTCTATGCAGGTCTCTTTTGTCTCCCTCCTCCTCGATGCGGACATGATAGAGATATAATTGCTATTCGTTTTTAAGGCAATCGCCGCCTCTTTCCGAAGGGCTTATCTACCTTTAAGCCAACCCTGTAATTTCAAAGGTCACAATTCAAAGGGTTATCAACATGATTTCAAAAGAGGACATCCAGGATATAATAAAGGGATACGATAAGAACGATCTGACCATAGCCACCATCTGCTCTCACAGCAGCCTGCAGATCTTCCACGGGGCGAGGGAGGAGGGCTTCAAGACCCTGGGCATATGCATCGGACAGCCGCCCCGCTTTTATGACGCCTTCCCTCTGGCCAAGCCGGACAGTTTCCTCTCCGTGGAGAGCTACAAGGCTCTTCTGGATTACTCTTCTGATCTGATAAAAGATAATGTGATCATCATACCGCACGGCTCACTGGTGGAGTACCTCGGCATCGAGAAGTTCGAGTCCCTGGCCGTACCCACCTTTGGAAATCGCCGAGTTCTGGCCTGGGAGAGCGACAGGGAGATGGAGAGGGAGTGGCTATTGCGGGCCGGGGTCAATGTTCCCATGCGATTTGAGAAGGCNNGATGATATCGACCGGCCGGTGATAGTGAAATACCACGGGGCCAAAGGCGGAAGGGGATTTTTTATCGCCAAGACCAAGGATGAGCTGGCAGCCAAGATGAGCAGGGAGGAGAAGTACACCATTCAGGAGTTCATACTGGGAACCCGATACTACATCCATTTCTTTTATTCCCCCCTCCGGCAGGATGGCTACCGCCTGAGCAAGGGCTCGCTGCAGATGCTGGGCATCGACCGGCGGGTGGAGTCCAATGCCGATGAGATCTTTCGCATCGGTAGCATGAAGGAGCTGGCCGAGGCGGGGATCTATCCCAGCTTTGTGGTCACCGGAAACCTTCCCCTGGTTTTGCGCGAGTCGCTTCTGCCCCGGGCCTTTGAGCTGGGGGAGAGAGTGGTGGAGACCAGCCTGGAGCTCTTCGGGGGAATGATCGGGGCCTTCAGTTTGGAGACCATAGTAACCGACGAGCTGGAGTTCAAGATCTTCGAGATCTCCGCCCGGATAGTGGCGGGGACTAACCTCTACATGGGCGGCTCTCCCTATTCCGATCTGATCCAGCCGGGCCTCTCCAACGGCCGGCGCATCGCCCAGGAGATCAAGCTGGCCAGGGAGATGGACTTACTGCAAGAGATCATAACCTGAGAAGAAAGGCTTATCTGGCAGTTCTCTGAGAGAAGGCAAGCATGTCTGGCCTGATTGAGACATTCAAGGAGGCAACCGCCCTTCAGTGCAGCTTCTTGGAGAAGCTTCTGGATATGGATATGGCCCAGGTTGCCTCCTTTTCCGGCTCCCTGGTGGAATTTTTGAGCCCCTCATCGGAAAATAAATTCGTTTACGGCATCGCCGCGGGGCGGTCGGNNAGGCTCTGGCCCTCTACAGCTTTTTGCAGTTGATCCAGAACCACTTCGACAACATATTTCCTTTTACCCTGGAGGATCCGGTGCAGAGGCACTACCGAAAGGGCAAGAATCTGGGGATTGCCATCTCAGGATCGGGTGAGACCCAGGCGGTCAACAAATACATAGATGATATCATCACCCTGGGTGGCGAGATTAAGCTCATCACCGCTAATGAGAAGGGCACAGCTTATAAGATGGTAAATGACTACGACAAAGGCTCGGTTCTGGTGATACAGGCCCGGACCAAGCAGTCCACAGACAAGGATACCCGGTCCCGTCTCTCGCCCATGGGAACGGAGTTCGAGCTGCAGGTTCTGGCCTTTTTAAACGCCCTGGCCCCGGATATTCAGTCCAGGCTCAAGGGCATATGCGATCCTGCCTGCCCCTCCTACCAGTCCACAATCAGGGACTTTGAGGATAACGCCAGGCTAATCTCGGAAATGGACTGCGATCATCTAGATCACTGGTTCGGCCGGCTGTTCCCCAGAAGTGGCAGATATATCATCGGCGGAGTGGGCCGCTCGGGACTGGTCTCCCGGGCCTTTGAGATGAGGTTCACCCATCTAAACAAGATCAGTTACTGGGAGAGGGATTTCAATACTCCCAGCTTTCAGATCGGAGATGTATACCTGCCCATAACCGGGATCGGCAACACCTATGAGGCTATGGAGGGCACTCTCACTGCTCTGGCCAAAGGAGCCGATGTCATGCCTATCACTGCCAATCCTTCCTCTCGCCTGGTTCAGGTCTTGAAAAAGCAAGGACGTGAGAGGGATATCGCCGTCATTCCGGTCAAGGAGGAGTATAAGAGCATGTTCAGCGGCGACACCAGCTCCACCACCTGGCTGATGTCGGATTACACCAAGTTCCGCTATCCCATATTTGAGATCAATGCCTCCATATTCACCAATAGCGTGGTGGCGGTGGGTGCGGAGTTCCTGGGAATAGTGGAAGCGGGAATGAGAAGGATGCATGTTTAAGAGTTCGTTCAGGGCCGGACTCTAAGATCAAAGATACAGGAGGCTTGAGAATATGGCTGGAACCAGATTCCTCACCAACTGTCCCCGCTGCGGATATGTCGCCGAGGCCTGGAGCGAGGATGGCGTGTTTGTGAGCCTGCGCTGCAAGATGTGCGGCTATGAGGGACGGCTGCCCCATCCCGATCTGAAAGATGGATTGGGGAGACGGGGATAAACAGGCCTATAAAGGCTCTGGAAAATGCTGACCAGTAGAGCTCATCTCCTGCGGCTGCGGCATGATCCAGCTTTTGATTTCAGCCTGGCGGAGGTCGTGTATGTGGACCGGGGGGCTCCCGGCGATCTCTCCCGGATCTCGGGAGACAAGATCATCCAACTGGAGCAAGGGTGGATGCAGATCGCGGCAGTGGATGGGGTCAAGTTCATCCCTTTCCATCGCATCAGGCGCATAATCTACCGGGGGTCAGTTGTCTGGGAAAAGAGAGACAAGCCAGAGCATCAAAGCGATTTATCCTTGAATCAATGAAAGATTAAAGGAAGGGGAATCACTTAAGTGAATCACTGAGGGGAATCAACTCATTGATTATATCTCAGCCGTTGGCCCGGCGCACCTTGCGCTCATTTCTCTCCAGGTACTCCTTTATGGCCTCCACTATCACATCTGAGCGCTGCACATAGAGGCTACCCCGGCTTCTCACCACATAGTTCATCAGCCGCTCGTTTAAGTCCGGACTGATATCCACCTCGATCTTGGGCATGCTTCTCTCTTCTTTCCATTTAGTATTAAAACTTAGTTTCAGGGCTTGAGCCTCTTGATCTCCAGATAGCTCACCGGTCGGTCCTCTCCCTCCAGAGGATAGGCGAAGATCATGGACTTTCGCACCGAATGAGCCAGTCGCACCGCCCGGGAGAGCACGGGGGGCAGAAAGATGTGATCTGCGGGCAGGGTATGCACCAGGTAGTCGGAGTGGGGAACCTTTTCCGGACCATGCACCTGCTTGTAGACCCGGAAATGGCTGCCGAACTTAAAGCCGGTCTTGACCACCATTCTCTTCTCCCGCAGGTCGCTATAGACCCTGAATTTCAGATCAAAGTCCGCTTCGATCTGTCTGGCTCTATCGGCGAAGCTCTCCCGGTCAAGCTCCTTTCCCGATCGGTCCATCAGGGATAACAGGCCCCTGTCCAGGAGATAGGCGGACTCGACCAGAGAGAGCTGCAGCCTTTCCCCTACCGGCTTGCCATAGAAGCCTATCTCATGCAGCCTCCGGGATGCTTCCCTATTCCAGAGCACCACCCGATCCTCGAGGAGTGTGGCTCTGCCTTTCTCCTCCATCTCCTCCATCAGTCCAGACATGCTCTTCTCTCTGGCCTCATAGAAGGTGATATCGCTCTCCTCGTCCACAATGGCCAGCATCAGCCTCTTTCTCATCTGCCCTGCCATCCTCACCGGCTGCATGATATCCTCCAGAGGCAGAGGCATGCGCTCGGATATTACCAGGACGTAGAACTCGGCGGGGCTTTTTCCCGGCCGGCCTCCTCGGGGGTAGACCCTGAAGTCCGGCCGGCCCGGCTGGACGTAGTAGCCACGCTCCCGCAGGTCCTTGTAGACCACATAGCGGAACTCAAAGCCCCTCTCCAGGGATGAAGCCCTCTGGAAGAGAGCGGGAAAGTCCAATTCCCCTCCTTCCGAGAGAACCCTGATCCGGGAGCGGTCTAAGAGATANNGCCTCCACCAGAGAGAGCTCCAGGCCCCTGCCCCTGGGCCGGCCGAAGTAGCCCTGTTCGTATAGCTCGGAGAGAGCAGCGGGGCCCAGGCTTATTCTGCTCTCAACCAGCCTGCCCTCTAGCTCTTCGGACTGAAAAAGAAAAAAAAAGACCTCTCCAGGCCTAGCAGGAGAGCTTATTGGGCCAGATGCCGTGCATGATGCCGAGCGTCCTGTCCACCAGGCTGTGCACCTCAGCCGCGGGATATCCCGCCGAGAGGAGATAGGACTCCACATGATTGGGAACGGCTATGGACATCTGCTCCACCATGGAGACGGTCTGCAGTATGGTGTAGCCCTCCAGCTTGAATGGAATCACGGCATCGGATACTATGAGCTCGAAGATCTCCGGGCAGATGGGCCTTTCCACGGCAGAGAGATAGGCCTCCAGGATCTCGCTGGTCCACTCATGCTTCTTGCCCTCATCCTGGTAGGGCATGACCACCACCTCCCGGGTTTTTGCCAGGCTCTCAACCAGCTGGGCAGGTGTCACATCTCCCTTGAATACCAGGCTGAGGAAGTTGGTATGGGGCACAGTGGTGGGAACCTTGCTGGCCCGGATGGAGAAGTTGACCTCTTCGAAGACCGTTCCGGCGTCGGTGCCCTGGTGGCCGGCTCCCTTGCCGAACTGGATGGCGGAAGGCGAGGCCCGGACCACGGTGTGGGGATCACCATGCCGACGGTCGATGTTCCCCAGGACAGCGGTGAGACCCAGGGGCCGTGCCGCCAATGCCAGTCGAGAGAGGCCGGTGGTGTTGCAGCTGGTGCACTGAACCAGCCTGGGCTTGGCCCGGGCGAACATCTCATAGTTTTCCAGGCCAAAGAAGAACTCCCGGGCGAAGTCAGCCTTGAGATCATCGGTGATCTTGACCTTTCCGCCCTCTGTGAGCCCCTTCAACAGTTCTGGCCGGTCTGCTCCTCCCATAAGGGAGACAAAGCAGCCGTTTGAGAGGCCAGCCTCGATATAGACAAGCTCCTGGTCTCCGGGAGTGCCCACCATCACGAAATCGGATGCTTTAAAGAAGTCGTCATAGCCACCCTCTATCTTGATCCCCAGGCTCTCCCATTTCTCTCTGGTGGCATTGTCGCTGACATAAGCTTTCACTCCGAAGAGGCGGTTGAACTTAGCTGCAATGGACAGGGCCCTGCCATGAGGCTTTCGCAGCAGGATGTTGAGATCACCATCGATTCCCGCTGCTTTCTTGACCTGGGCCAAGGCCAAAAGAGTTCGCTTATTCTCGGTACCATCAAAACCCACAAAACCGGCATTGGACTTCAAGCATCTTCACTTCCTGAATGAAAGTCTCATTTGACTATATTTTAACCTTTCCGGGATAGGGATTCTGATCTCGATTTATGACTTTGCAGATTGCATTTTAGGCAGCCTGATAAAATAAAGCTATCATGCGCGAGCGGTTGATGCATCAAGATCAGGCGGCAGCCTTGAAGCCATCTGCTGGCCCCACATAGCTATTGAGCAGGGGGACGATCGCGGTCGGGAGGAGATGCTGGATAGCGGCCAGATCAACCGGGCGCTGACCTCTTCGCCAATTGGGTGCGATGATTGTTCTATAATATATCTAAATAATATAGATATTTTAATTATTTATCTATATACTATTATCTAAATCAGTCAAATCCGCATCAGAACAGGGATGGATTTGGGCAATGCAGTTCGTTCTTATTCCATCACAGGAAATAAGTGAAGAATAAATATTAATATAGCAACAAAAAATTTATATACTCTTGAGTAATTATTATAATTTAACTGAAGATCAAAAATTTGAATGAGGTTTCACAATTAAGGGCGAGCCTGGAAGTGAGCGAATGAGAGGGAGACCGAGGAAGAATAAGGAGTTGAAGATAGGCAGAGCGGGACGAAATGCCATTGAGCGTGAGGATATCGCCAGAGACTCCATCAGATGGGATCGCCGCAAGCATACCATAGAGAAGTTTAGGGGCAGATAAAAAATCAAAAACCGGAGAATAAGAGATAAACGGCTCAGTTATAAAGCGCATGAGATTGAGGGTAGTATTCCGAGCCGTTTATTTGAAAAGTGAATATCTTTGAAAGTATTTAAGCATTGCTGATATTCAGTTCATATCTTAGAAACGCCGTATATTTAGGAATTTGCTACAATTAATGAGTCAACAACTCTGCTAGAGATCAAGCTGATATTTGCCGAAAGCTTTATAGTCAATTGACGATTTTAGAGATCTATGATCACCTCGAGAGAAGACTATGAATTCTACCTGGAAGCAGATAAAATAGCTTTAAATAATATAGAAAATATCCCCTTTCTTGAAAAAGATCTTTATCCTCTAAAATATTTCCAAGATGTTTATAAGTTTCAGCGATTGCTTCGAAAATTAGAATATTATTTAAATTGCAAAAAATCGATATTCTACAAGCCATTGAGGGTCTATTTGCGCTGGAGTTTTGCGCGACTCTCACAGCGTTTGGGATTTGTTATTCATCCAAATGTCTTTGGGCCAGGACTGTCCATTGCATATCCTGGCTCAATAATAGTAAATATCGATGCCCGAGTGGGAGAAAATTGCAGGATTCATAACAACGTGCATATAGCAACAAGCACATATTTTGAATCCTCAGTGCCACATATTGGCGATAATGTATTCATAGGGCCTGGTGCAGTAATCGTTGGTGATATCAGGATTGCTGATAACATTGCAATAGGTGCTAATTCCTTTGTTAATAAGTCTTTTTTAGAAGAAGGAATAACAATTGCAGGAGCACCTGCAAGAAAGATCAGTGATAAGGGTTTTGATTCCTGCTACAGGCGTTCCACGGAGATCTTGCGAGCACGAATTCAAAACCAGACTGCATCATCAAAATTATGATGGCCGCAATCACATCTGCCCCAGCGCATCTATAATTATAAAATCTATAATTACAAAAAATTCAATAATAAAAATTTTATATACAATAAAAAAAATATATTTATCATTTTATCCGTGACTCGCCGGATCCGAGATCATCG
>DAWB01000204.1 GCA_002505805.1 Methanosaeta sp. UBA80
GCCGCCTCAGCGTATCGGCAGGCGTATGGGGATTTTCCGCCACCGCAGCCCGGACCATCCAGGACCAGTTCCCGGCCATATCTGCCAGGATCTGACTGTCTAGGTGAGTGTTTTTAGCCAGAGCCTCTCTGACCTCCCAGCTCTTGTCCGAGACCAGAGCGACTAAAGCTGCAGCCGGAGTGCTGGGATTGCCAGCCGCCGTGGCCCGCACATCCATGATCCTGTCTTGGGAGAGATAGGCCAGCAGATCCTGGGGAGTGGATGGGATCCGGGCCAGGTTGTTTCGCACCTCCCAGAAGACATCCTTGGCCATCCGGCTCATGGCCTGCCGCGGAAGCCGGGGATTGGATGCCGCAGCAGCCCGCACATGCTCGTCCGGGTCCCGGGCCAAAAAGTCCAGGGTGGAGGGATCGATATGGGGGCTCTTCGCCGCCGCCTCCTTGACCAGATAGCGGTTCTTCTGGAGGGTGCTGTCATAATCGGTCATCTCATCCCCGGCCAGAAGATCCAGGATCCCGGCGCTTGCGCGCCCGTTCAAAGCCACCGCGGCACGCACAAAGCCGGAGCTGTCCCCGGCCAGGCGAGCCAGAACCGCCACAGGGGTGCGGGCGTTTCCAGCCACAGCTTCCCTCACCCATTGGCTACTGTCCCGAGAGAGCTGCTCCAGGATCTTCTCTGAGGCCTCGCTGCTCCAAGCCACCTTTCGGCGCACATGCCAGTCCCAGGAGCAGGCCAGCTCCTCCGGATCATCCGCCTTTTTTTTATCCTCATAAAGCATGCTCATGAATTCACTGTCGTTTTCCGGTTTCTAAATATCCATCCGGTAGCAGACAAAGCCGTAAACCTCGTCTAAAAGCAAATTGGTCTCTCTGGAGTCAATGCGGGAGAGCTTCCTCTCCACCAGGGGAAGATCGATGGAGGATGCTATCTGGCGCACCAGAGACTCTTCTCCGGATATAACAGCATAATGCAGCACTGGTTTGTATCTGCCCAGCATGGCCTGCAGCTTCTCTGTGACCAAATCCACATGGGCCTTGACATCCTCCTCCCGCAGCCTCTCAAACCTCTTCTGGCTCCAGCCGCCTTTGCTGTGTTTGCCCATCACCGAGCTTTGCACCAGCTCCTCCGCCTCAAATTTATCCCGGCTCAAGGAGACGCCCAGGAAGGTGTCCCCGGCGTGAGCGGAGACGAGGAGAACAGGCTCCTCCATCATCTCCCGGATGGGATCTAGAGAGAAGACGGCTCCCTCATGAGAATGGCTCTCCTTTATGGGAAAGGGGGGAATCAGCAGCAAAGAGAAGAGCTGGGGGCAGTGCAGGATTATGCCCCCCCGCTGGGAATTAATGGCCGCAGCAGCCTTTGCCAGGGGCTCGGGCAGGAGGCCACCCTCGGGAGAGGCTCCGGGATAGCAGGCTGTCAGCAGGTCTTCCCGTGAAGAGCGGACGGCCTGCAGCCTCTCCAAAAGAGAATCCATATCCCTCAGGCTGAGCCTACTGGCTCTGGGCTTCTGCTCCTCAGGGCTCTCCCCCCTGTACGCTTCCGAAGAAGCCGGAGTGGATCGGGTAGATACTCTCTTCTCTGCTGCCTTGAGAGCCAAATTGGCCTCCTGGATGGCAGCAGAGAGCTTTCTGATCCTCTCCTCTCTCTTCTCCAGGGTGCGCAGGAGGTCCTCCCTCTCGCCTTCCTGGCGGGCCAGCTCTGCCTCCAGTTCCTGTATGCGCTCCTCTAACTTCTTCTTGCCAAAAATGTCCACCATGGAAATATCGCCCCCAAGCGGTTCTCTCCAATCGAAAATATGGATAGGAACCTTATTCGACCACCATGATTTTTCCCCTCTATCCTCCCGCTTACCATTTCTTAAAACACACGTTCAATATTGACCTAAAATAAACGCTGTCATTTGAGAGGAAGATCCTAGAATTATAAGACCTACAGCCCTTCTTGTGTGCTTATTTAAATCTGTTATATCCTGAAAAGTAGTTTCGCCTTTTGCGTGATAAATCAAGAATAAAGACGAAGCAATATTTAAGCTGAATCCAATAAGATTTAGCCACCAACTCAAATTCAATTTTTCACCTTGCCTCTAATAGAATTTCAGAATCTAAAGATATCCAATAGATTACATCCCATGATTCATCTCAGAAATCGATCGATGCAGTCCAGCGAGGTCGTATCCAGACCGCACTCCTGCAGATGATGAGCTAAAAGGCCCGCCCTCGCTCCCTGAGGGTGATAGACCAGCACCCTCTCCGGGGAGACGTGCTCTATCATCCTCATCAGGCCCCGAAAGTCCAGATGGTCACTGAGCTGAATGGTGGGATAAGTGGTATCCCTCCTGCCGGTAAGAAAATACTTGGCCCTGCTTCGCACCAGATTGAGGTTCCAGGGAGTGACCACATTTATAGCGGCACCGTTCAGAGCCGCCAGGGGCCCGGCTGCCTGGCCCAGGAGCTCGCTTGTAAGCTCTAGGCTCTTGTCATCCATGCCGATCTCATCCTTGTATCCCATGGCCCTCATCAAGGCCACCGCTCTCTGAGCCTTGCCGAAGGCATAAGCCCCAAAGCTGGCTCCTTCGTCCAGAGCTTCGGAGAATGCAGCTATGTCGTCCTCGAAGATGCATGAGGGATCATAGGGGTCGCCGTAATTGGCCTCCATGACCAGAAAATCGCTCTTGGGAAGGTGCCTGTAGTCCTTGACATCCCCGGTCACCAGCACCCTCTCGCCGTTTTCTGTCTGCCAGGAGAACGCNNTGGTGTGGCCGGTGGGATGGGTGTCCACCAGAACCTCATCGACTAATATGCTCTCGCCCACCCGGAATGTCCGGCCCTGGTACTCCCGATCGTAGCGGATCTCCAGAGCCCTTGCCGTCTCCACTGATGCCACCGCCCGGGAGGAGAGCATGGCCGACTTGCCGTAATGATCACTGTGAGCATGGGTTATGAGATAAGCATCGGGCTGAAGCGCCGCCTTGGGGGCGCGGCTGGTGTCGATGGAGAATATGTGGGAGTCGAAGCTTATGGACAGATGAGGAGCGCAGCCTCCTCTGCTGTTGATCCGGCGCACGGCCTCCAGGCACCTCTCCCCTCCCAGCCTCAATCTCAGCCCCCCATTCTATAATAGCTATCCTTTTCTAATCCAATGCTTTATTTATGGCCTTTATCAGCTCCTCTTTGGCTGTGACCCCCATCCACCTCTGCACCTCCACGCCGTCCTTTTCCAGGATGACCGTGGGCACAACCATGATGCCCTTCTCCGCAGCTAGGTCGCCCTCCTTGTCCACATTGACCTTTCGAAACTCCGCCTTCCGGCATAACTCCTCATCCTTTTCCATCTCTTCGAAGATGGGGCCCTGCAGCCGGCACGGCCCGCACCAGTCAGCATAAAAGTCCATCAGAACCAGTTTAGCCATAATATACTCACACTCCAATGCAATATCAAACTATGTCAAATTTCACTCCGATCTTAAATATCCTGAGGGTGGGCAGGACCAGCATCTTTCGGCCCGTCTTGGCCCTGATCTCCTGAAGGATATTCTCAATGCGCTCCTCGGTCCCGGATACAGTGAACCAGAGGTTGTAGCCGCTATCGTTGGGACGCAGATAATTATGGGAGACCTCAGGATAAAGGCTGACCATATCGGCCACGCCGTCCGCCTCATCAAGCGGCACAGCCAGGGCGGCCAGAATGCCGCTTCTTCCCATGCGGCGCAGGTCCAGGATGGGGCCGATCCTCCTCACCAGGCCCTCTTTCTGCAGCCCATCCAGCCGGGATATGACCTCATCCTCCTTCAGCCCCAATGCAGCTCCCAGGTCCCTAAACGGTCTGGGGGAGACGGGAAAGCTGTCCTGAACTGCGGCAAGGAGCCTTAAATCGATATCATCCATGGCTTTCTACCTCCAGAAGGCAGGATGGATCGGGGCCCAGGTAGTCGCCGCTCTGGGCATAGGAGCGGGCCCGGCATCCACCACAGATCTCCATATATCTGCACTGCCCGCATTTTCCCTTCAGGGACCTCTCTCGCAAAGCCAGCAGCTCTGGGGAGCTGTCCCATATCTCCATGAAATCCTTCTCCCGGATGCTGCCCACCTTGATGGGAAGATAGCCGCAGGGATAGACATCTCCCTTTCGGGAGACGAAGACGAAGCTTCGACCCGCCAGGCATCCCCCGCCCCTCCTCTTTCCCTGCTTGGAAAGCCGCGCATACTGGGGGGCGCAGGTGACCTGGACCTCCAGAGGGCTGCCGTCACGAGCAAGGTCGATCTCCATCAGGATCTTCTCCTGCTCTTCTCCGGAAAGCTGCTCCTCTTCTTTGCCCCTGCCGGTGGCCACCAGGAAAAAGAAGTGCAGAGCCCGGGCCCCCAGCTCCTCCGCCAGACAAAACATGGCCGGGATATCGCTCTTCCTTCTACCGGTTATGGTATGATTGATCTGAAAATCGATCCTGCCCTGCAGGCAGGCGATTCCCTTAAGGGCTCTCTCAAAGCTGCCCCGACCCCGCATCTCATCGTGCTCCTTGGGATTGGCTGCGTCCAGGCTTATGCTGACCCGGGATATGCCGGAAAGAATGATCTCATCAGCGACTTGGGGAGTGATCAGAGTTCCATTGCTGGCTAAAGATACCCTCATCCCCAGGGAAACGGCATGCCGGGCCAGAATAAAGATATCCGGCCGCAGAAGGGGCTCTCCGCCGCTCAAAATGAGCATGGGCTTGAGTGGGGCGATGCTCTCCAAAAAAGATAGAGCCTCCTCTGGGGAGAGCTCATCGGGATCGGGCTCTTGAGATGCCTCTGCCCTGCAGTAGGCGCATTCCAGATTGCAGGCAGCGGTCGACTCCCAGGCAACAATGAGCATCACAGCAGGCCTTTCTTGACCAAGAGCTCAGCATTGAGGATGCTGGCTCCGGCCGCGCCACGCACGGTGTTGTGGCCCATGCAGATGAACCTGNNGTCCAGCCTGGGCTGGGGCCGGTCCGGCTCATCCTTGACTATGATGGCCTTCTTTGGCGATGTGGGCAGATCGGAGAGGCCGGGATCAAACTCCAGCATGGCCTTCTTGACCTCCTCGGGGCTGGGGTCCTCCTCCATGCTCACCCATAGTGCCTCGGTGTGCCCGTCCATAACCGGCACGCGATGGCAGCTGGCGCTCACAGAGAAATCGGCATTGACTATCTTATTGCCGTCAAAGGAGCCCAGGATCTTCTGGGGCTCCGTCTCCACCTTCTCCTCCTCCCCCCCGATGTAGGGGATGACATTGCCCAGTATGGCCATGGAGGGAACGCCCTCATATCCTGCTCCGGATACCGCCTGCATGGATGCCACATGAACGCTCTTGATCCCGAACTTCATCAGGGGCTTGAGAGGCAATGTGAACATGATAGTGGTGCAGTTGGGATTGGTGGTGAGATAGCCTTCCCAGCCCCGCTTCTCCCGCTGAATTTTGATTATATCCAGGTGATCGGCATTGCACTCCGGAATAAGCAGGGGCACATCCTCTACCATGCGGTAAGATGCCGTATTGCTGGCCACAGCCATGCCTGCTGCGGCAAAAGCCGGCTCCACAGTCTTGGCGTCATCCGAGGGTAGAGCGGAGAAGACTATATCCGCATCTACTTCCCGCGGATCAACGTTGACCACAGTCATATCCGCCAGGTCGTCGGGAAGCTCGCTCTCCAGGCGCCACTTAGCGGCTTGTCTGTATTTCTTGCCCGCACTTCTCTCCGAAGCCGCCAGGCTGGTCAGCTCAAACCAGGGATGATTCTTCAATCCTTCGATGAAGCGCTGTCCTACGGCACCGGTGGCACCTAAAACGCCAGCTTTAATCTTTGCCATCATCAATCACCTAAAAGTTAGATGGGGGGTCAATAGCTAGGGGTGTATATATTCCTTGTCCGAAAATATCAATTTCCTACGCAGGATTTCCTCCGTATGCCGTAGCTCTCAGCAAACTCGCAGTTGACCTCCACCACCTCATCATTGAAGTGCTNNCTTGAGGGCATCGGGCACCGTTCCCAGGGAATCGGCCGTCTCCTGGCTGTCCACCACCGCTCCGTGGGGCACGAATTTGCCGTCGGCCAGGTTGACGCCTATAACCGCCGCCGCATGGCCCACGAAGCACTTCTCCCCCAGAGTGGAGGCATGAACCACGGAGTTGAAGCCCACGAAGCTTTCATCCCCGATCTTCATGGGACCGTGGATCACCGCCCCGTGAGCGACGGAGACCTTCTTGCCCAGCTCGATGGAGCTGCCCATCAGGCCGTGAAAGACCACCCCATCCTGGATGTTGCACTTGTCGCCGATGATGATGGGGCTGGCCTCATCCGCCCGCAAAGACACGCAGGGGCCCACATAGACCACTTCGCCCAGCCGAACGTCGCCAATGACCGAAGCCATATCGTCAACATAAGCGCTGGAGGCGATTGTGGGCATGCACTCATTCTTGTTCCATGATGTCTTGGGATTCATCTTCTGCATCTATTGCACCAACCTGACCGGCTATTGGACATTCACCTTAAAAGAGATTGCTACATACTACTATCCACTAGGATTTGAAAAGACTGAATCATCATTGATGATGGCTATAGATAGTCCTTATCGACTAAAGAGTCTATCGCGGATTGGGCTTGACAATATCAGAATACAAGTGCAAATTGACGAAGTCGTATTTACGATATATGTAATATTATAATCTATAATCGCAATAATTGCCGCTAAATTTAAATATATGGGAGACGAAATTAAGTCCAGAAAATTGAATAATCCTTCAAGGGATATGGAGGGGATAAGGAGGGATAAATGAGATTAAAGCTTATGGTCTTCTCTGTTACAGGTTCATCATATTAATTGCAAGTATGGAAGTATGATTATTTATCTTAGATATATTCGTAAGAGGTGAATTAAATCATGGTTCAGAAGGACCCACCAGGTGGGCGGTGGCTGTTTGTGATTCTAGGCACCATAATCATGTTGTGCCTTGGTAGTGTTTATTCGTGGTCTGTCTTTGTCAAGCCTTTGACAGATTACTTCACAGGAATGGGTCAGACTGTATCGGCCAGTGAGGTGCTCCTCCCGTTTTCAATATTCCTCTTTGTTTTCTCTGTGGCCATGGTCTTTTCCGGCAAGTATATTGAGAAATATGGCCCGCGCAAGGTGGCTATGACAGGGGGAATCATTTGCGGACTGGGCTGGCTGCTGGCTTCCATGGCTGGTTCAACATCTATGCTTATCCCCACATATGGTGTCATCGGTGGGCTAGGTGTGGGAATTGCATACGGCTGTCCTGTTGCAGTATCAGCCAGATGGTTCCCGGATAAAAGGGGTCTTGCGGTAGGACTTACCGTGCTTGGATTTGGCTTCTCAGCCTTTTTCACGGCCAATTTAGCTACATACTTGATCGGTGCATATGATGTCATGAGCACCTTCCGCTTCTTTGGAATTGCATTCATTATCATCATCGCACTCTGCGCACTGCCTTTGACCTTCCCACCATCGGGATACAAGCCGGCCGGCTGGAATCCGCCTGCGCCCAAGCCAGGTGCGGCAGTAACCTGTGAGTTCAAGCGCGAGCAGATGCTCAAGTCCACCACATTCTATGGCCTGTGGCTGTGTTACTTCATTGGATGTGTGGCAGGATTGATGGCTATCGGAATCTCCAAGCCCGTGGGTCAAGAGGTGATCCAGATAGAATCTGGACTGGCGTCCATGCTGGTTGGATTCTTTGCCATATTCAACGGTGGTGGAAGACCCATATTTGGAACTCTGACGGATAAGCTAACGCCCAGAAATGCTGCCGTAGTCTCCTTTGTGCTCATTGCCCTCGGATCTTTGATGATGTGGCAGATGGCTGTACCGGGTGCGACGACTATATACATTGTGGCATTTGCTATTCTGTGGATGTGCCTGGGCGGCTGGCTGGCCATAGCACCTACGGCGACGGCAAGCTTCTTCGGAACATGTGATTATCCCAGAAACTACGGTGTAGTCTTCCTGGCATATGGTATGGGTGCCATTGTAGGACCGCAACTTGCCGCAGCGATAAAGGAAATGTCCGGAAGCTATGTGGGAGTATTCCCCTATGTTGTCCTCCTGGCAGTTTTGGGTATTATTATTGCATTCACAATGCTCAAGCACCCGAAACCTCCTGAGTGATAGACATTTTTCCTCATATTTTTTAGATATATTATATAATAAAATTTTTCAAATATAACAGATATCATCTACTTGCACATGCGAGATTTATTTTGCCATGCTTTTGATTATACCAAAAGTATTCAATATATCATGCACAATTAACCTACATTCCGGAGTAATCTT
>DAWB01000068.1:0-3649 GCA_002505805.1 Methanosaeta sp. UBA80
TTACCAACCAGAAGCTTCTGTGCATTAGTGGTTTCAAGCTCCATACCTTTAAAAAAATGGGATTAGCCGATTGGACTATAACACTCAACAACTCCAGCGGCACTGTTGCCACCACTCAAACCGACTCAGAAGGCAGGTACGAATTCTGCAAGCTCTATCCCGGAACATACACTGTCTGTGAGACATTAAAGGAAGGATGGAAACCATTTGGCGATGTCTGCCGAAAACTGTCTCTGAATTGCAGCGATGTCTCAAGCATAAATTTCTCCAACATGGATCACTGCTGCATCGGCGGAAAGAAAATAGTGCCTCAAGGTCGCTCTCCGGAAGGCTTCGTGATTGAGATAAAAGATGAAAATGGTACCATGGTGGCAAGCATTACCACACCAGAGGATGGCAACTGGTCCATTTGTGATCTCCCGGAAGGAAGCTATACGATAAATGAGCTTTCCCGAGAAGGATGGGAAACGGACCCCAGGGTCTATGAAATTAAAATCTTCGATGACTGCGGCCGATCCGACCTGAACTTCTACAATAAGCCTCCTATGAATCCTCTGCAATTTGAGCAGTTCTGCGAGGCTCATAAGATCTCGGGGACGGGAGCAATAGAAATTGGCATATCGGCCATCGACAAGAAGATTGCCTTAGATTACTCCAATATCATGGCCGGCAAAGGCGATTTTGAACTGGATCAAGAAACCGCCTATTCCCAGGTAGCAGACAAGATTAAAAGAGAGATTCCTTCAGTAAACGGAAGCGAGGAAGTGGCTCTAAACCTCTACCAAACGAATAGAATGACCTATGCAGGAGATATCCCATTGGTTGGTGGAAAGCTTATAAAATCCAATGAGATGTACGGAGGTGTCGGCGCCAATATTGAGGAACGGTTCGCGGTGAATGAGATCGAACAGGAACAGACTGCATTCTTCTCCTCCACTACACCCTATGTGCCGGCCAATAATGTCAGCTCTGAAGATCTGCCCAGGCTTCTCAAGAATGCGGGCAGAGACATCGAAGCTGTTGAATCCCTCATGACCGATAAGGATGGAGTCTACAATCCGGCTCACTTGGTAGGTCTTGAAACTCAAAATGTCTTCAAAGGCACCTGGGGTACAGATGCTTCCTGGCATAAGATATTCTATAAAGACATCAGGGCTAGCGAAATGTTCTCAGGACAGTTCGAGGTGGACAAGCTCATCAAGTTCCATGAGCATCCAGTACCTGTGCAAGATAGCAGTCCTTGCTCCGGCATCGACTGCTAAGGATTGGTTGAAAGAGTGCAGAGCTGTACAAGCAAGTCGATCTGGGCGTCACCTTCAGGGCCGAACAGCAGGCGGAGCGCATCTCCTGTAGAGCTACGAGGATCTGATCGCGACCCTGGCCCTGAAGGCTCTACCTCTGCGGCATAACCAGCATGGAGAGAATGAAGGCAGCAGACCACTTGGAGTTATCCCGTCTTCTCTGCTCCGAGATAACCGGGAGGTAGCCTTATTTACTGGGGAAGAACATCGAAATCCGTCTCGCCCACCTCAAGATAAATTATGTCCTCTCCCTGTTGTTCCATCTCCCGCACCCTCTCCAGTACCTCCATGACCTGGAAGGGGGCCAGCTCTCCTGATACTCATATCCATCTCCAGTCCTGCATCATCCTTTCATCCTTCTTAGCTGAACCTTGAATATGGTGCCTTCCGATTCAAGATGTTATCAAATTAACCAGAGCTTCTCTGCTATTGGCCGCCGCCACACGCAGATGTATGGACCCATCCTTGGACCGGCATTCTAATAGCTTATGATCTGGAATATCCTCTTCTGATGCGAAAATGAGAATAATTGCTCTATCGGATACCCATCTTGAAGCGGGCAGCATTCCTCCTCTTCTGGCCGGTCTGCTGGAGGGGGCAGATATGATCCTGCATGCCGGCGACTTCGTCTCTGCCAGCGCCTACTCCGCCCTTTGCGATTTAGGCTCAATGGAGGCGGTCCACGGCAATTCGGACTCCATCGAACTCAAGAGGCTTCTGCCAGAGAGAGCAGTGATAGAGGTGGAGGAGATCCGGATCGGCCTGGTCCATATGGCCTCGCACGGCTCCGACCTGGTGGGGGCAGAGATGATGGCCCGGGAGATGGATGTACAGGTTCTGGTTTTCGGGCATATACACCGCCCTCTCATTGAAAAGGGCAAGAGCCTTCTCATCTGCCCGGGGAGCACCACTCTGCCCAGGATGTCTGCTCCCTCCATTGCCATCCTGGAGGTTGAAGCGGGAGAGGTCCAGGGCAGCATCATCCCCCTGGGCCGCCCCTCCTGCAACTACCTCAAGTTCGCCGGCAGTCTGGCGGAAGGAGACTCACATTAGGACACGGCATCAAACCGGAATGGGCATGGCTTTTCAGTGCGGCAGAAATTCGTTCTGCTTTATGTATTCGGATCCAGTTCAATAATTTGCCTGCACTTGGGCAATACCAGGATGAATTGAAGAGCGCCATAACTCCATCTTCCTATAAATCAGCGTGCTGTGGCCTTGCCCAACAGCCAGGCGGAGAATAATTTGGAAATCGATATATCTCAAAAAATTTAATCGTAAACATCCCGGCGGGATTGTGGCAGGTCGCCGCACTCCGCCACATTCTCTTTTTGGCCNNGGCTCTGTGGTCAATACATGCCTCGGACCATAAAACCATCTTTCTTTTATTCTTTATTCTATCTTCACTGCAAGCGCCCCCGACCAATTCGAGATCAAGCCTTTATCGTCCAATGCAGCAGCTTTAATCTGATAAGCTCCTGGCTGCATCCATTTATGGGATACAGAACTCTCCTCTCCCGAATCCAGATACTCTAAGCCAGTCCAGCTGGTGGTTCCATCTCCCCAGTCAAAGATATATTTCACCGCATCTCCATCGGGATCCCTTGCCGATGTGGCATATTCATGAGAGATCAGGCATTGCCCTGCGGCGGGGCCGGATGGCGTGGTCGGCTGCTCCGGTGGATCATTTGCACTTATCGAAACCAGAAAAGGTCCAGACCACTGAGATGGCGCGCCCTTATCATCTAGTGAGCAGACCCGGACCGGATACTCGCCGGGTCTGCTCCATGTATGCGATGCATTCTCCAGAGATCCGGAGGGGATATGGCCGGTTTTAGTAATTGTCCCGTCCCCCCAGTCCAAAAAATGCATCACATTGTCTCCATCGGGGTCCTTGGTCATTGTGAAATAGTTGCAGACAATCCCGGTGTAGCTGGATCTCAATCCATATAGATCCCTGGGAGGATCCGGCTGCTCATTTGCGGCTATAGTAATGCTCCGCTCCTCGGACCACTCACCTCCCATCCGGTCCAAGGCAATAGCTTTTATCTGGTAGGTTCCGGGGACCGTCCAGGTGTGATTGGAGCTGACATTGATGCCCGAGCCAATAAGATCAAGGTCCAATGTTGTTCCATCCCCCCAATCAAAAGTGTAATTCAGAGAATCTCCATCCTGATCGATGGCCGAGGTCTGAAAATTGTATGGTACCATGGCATATCCTGAGCCTGGCCCAGAGGGCTGATCAGGCCGGCCGGGCAGGGTATTGATGATTATGGTTATTGCCTCAGACCAGGGGGAAGAGGCATTTGCACTGTCCTCCGCTTTCGCTGCAATCATATATCTTCCTG
>DAWB01000068.1:3662-4693 GCA_002505805.1 Methanosaeta sp. UBA80
GGGATCTTCTGCCGATGTGGCAAAGGATGTGATCTCTCCTGGCAGGATGGTGCTCTTCCCGGCGGGGATGGCAGGCTGGCCCGGCGGGGAATTGACCACTACTTCTCGTGGTGAGGACCAGAGGGAAGAGGCATTTGCGCTGTCTTCCGCTCTCGCTGCAATCATATATCTTCCTGCTCTTTGCCAGGAGTGGGCTATGCTCAATGCCCTTCCCGATTCAGTCCAGTCTGTGGTGGAGAAGAATCCGTCTCCCCAGTCGAAGATATATCGCAGTTTATCCCCCTCGGGATCTTCTGCCGATGTGGCAAATGATGTCATCTCTCTTGGCAGGATGGTGCTCTTCCCGGCGGGGATGACAGGCTGACCGGGCGGGGAATTGACCACTACTTCCCATGGTGAGGACCAGGGCGACGAAGCATTATCATCCATAGCCCTGACCCTCACCTGATAGATCCCTGCCCGCCTCCAGATGTGATCTGCTGCGGCCATGGCTTCCGATTCAAACGGCCCCACTGTTGAGCTATTTCCATCGTCCCAATGGAAGATGTAGATTAGAGGATCGCCGTCCGGATCTATTGCATAAGCGGTATAATTACAGGTGACTCCTGGTGCGCCGGATATTGGCCCATCGGCAATGTAAGGCTGCTCAGGTGGATGATTGCAGTCAGAAGGATCTATCAGCGTTTCGGGCGGATTCTTCTGGCTGGTGGAATCAAGATCCACCAGAGAGTCTGCTCCATCCCACTCCACCCTCTCATCCGGAACCGTGCTACCCTGAGCCGGGACCAGGCTGGCTATAAAGAGCAGCGATATCAATATTTTGCAGGCAGTCAAAGGGCAATCATTCAGTTGCACATGGTTTCAGTTGATCAATATATTATTTGAATTTTTCTACAGATATGTAACAATAAAATAGATTTGACATAAATAATAATCAGTCGGCCAGGTATAAGCATTTGCAGAAGGAAAAAAATGACTCTGCATTACAAATTTATTGTCGATTGTTACAGCCGACATTCCGGAGTTACGCC
>DAWB01000113.1 GCA_002505805.1 Methanosaeta sp. UBA80
GTCCTCATATCGATGCAGATCATCACTATGGGAAAAACACCTTTCGGGGACGTCCTTCGCTCATGGTTGGTAGTAATCATCGGGCTTTTAGCAGCAATGCTCGGAACCCTGGCCATTTTCTATCCGGAGTACCTCGGCACCACAATCCGCATCATTGCCGGCCTTATAGTCCTGATCACCGGAGCCTTGGGGCTGCTGCAGCTGTTCACCGCCAAGGATAAGGCCCGAATATGGCTGAAGGCCCCCGGGATACTAAGACAGCTGACTGTAGCCTGTGCCTTGGTATATAGCATCGAAATAATATTAGGGATTATCACTCTTCTCCCTGGCATAATGCCCGACCGGATTACAGCTGTGCTGCTTGTCATATTTGGCGCGAGCGTCTTCTTCCTTGCCTGGTGCATCCACGTGGCATCCCACCAGTACAGCTCCTCAAGCGCGAAGATGGTACCAGATCCATCCAAGCCGGAAGGCGGATTCATCCTTTTAAGAGAGACATCTCTTACAGTGGGAGATACTTTCAACATCTACCAGGGATTTCTATTGATAATCCTCGGAATCCTGGTACTATTCATGATCCTCGGCATATTTCCCTCTTTTAATTCCGATGGACAGCTGGGACTTTTGTTGGTGCTGACCTCTCTCCAATTGCTCGCCCTGGGACAGTTCATAGGAAGCGATTTCAGCCGTTCATGGTCGATGATCGCTATTGCGATTCTGTGTGCTGGGGCAGGAATCTTCTCCTGTATCGTCCCTGGAGTCTTATCCGGTGTTATCCAGCCGATCATAGGGATTCAGAACATCATCACGGGAGGCCTGCTTCTTGCCACAAAAATCATAGGCCCGACTGTGTACGGAATCAGGCACCCACCGGCTAAACCCGCTCTCATTCCCCCTATAGTCAAGCGACTATACCTTGCATTGACCATCACCGGGATAGTGGCAATCCTGTTTGGCATCAATATGCTTGCACCACTCCTGCTCCCAAGTCTGCTGGGAGTGGTCGCCTTTGCCATGCTCCTTCCTCTACTAATCATCATTATGGGATCAATGTCGTTGATTACTGTAGCCATCACCCAGAAACTTCAGCAGGGCGCGGCAAAGCCATAATCAAATAGCGGCTTCCAGATATGCCAATAAAAAAAAGGTATGGACGTGTTTTCAGGAAAGCTTTCCCTTTTCTGGCTCTGAAATCAGGGCTGCAACAGCAGGTCTTCTTTCGTAGCTAGACGATCCACTCACCACTTCTGCGCTTGCGGGCCACATTGAGGAAATATGCATCATTGCCCTCGGCCATCGCCGGATTGAAGCAGTTGATAGCGCCCTGGACATCATTATCATCGCCTAGCACAAGGCGCTCTCTCCTTGAGACTCCCTCCAGTATTTTGCTCGCTGATTGCGCAGCTGTCTGAGCGCCTTCTGGCGGCTTAGTGTCCCCCCATATAGCAGTGATTGTGGTGCCGGGAGTCGCCGATGTGAAGCAGATATTCTCATCCCAATATTCGTAACGAAGAGCCAGAGTCAAACCATTCAGTGCTGCTTTAGTTGCAGAATACATAGTCTGCTCAGGCATGGGAGAGAACGCTATGCCTGATATCACATCTATGATATGACCGCCGCCCTGTGCTCGCATAATTGGAATGGCGGCGCGAATGCCATAGACAGCACTGTAAAAGTTGATCGCAAAGGCCTTCTGCCAAGCCTCATTGGTTTGCTCCTCGAAGAGCCCGCTGAGACCAACTCCTGCGTTATTGAACAGGATATCAAGACGGCCCTCTCCAAAAGCAGCCGACTTGGCAATCATATCCTTTACATTTTTCTCGTTGGTGACATCACATATCAAGCCGAGCACCTTGCCCGGATACTTTCCCTCCAGCCGAGCCGTCTCCCGATCGATTCTCTCCTTGTTTATATCGGCCAAGACTACTCTCTTAGCTCCAAAGGCAAGCATCCCCTCGCAGAGAGCCAGTCCGATTCCTGATGCGCCGCCGGTAACGACAGCAACCTTGTTCTCAAAATATTTTCCTGTCTCACTCATTCATTACTCCTCCTTCGAGAATTGCAATCAATATTGTCCATACCGCTGATGGCCCGCGCAGATGGTAGAGCGATCGTAGCGACCTGCAAACAGGTAGCTAAAGAGGTTATCGGATTCTTTTCCCCCGAATGTAGCTAATTGGTGCACTCCCCTTATCCAATTAGAGTTTATGGAATACGCAGCACCCATTGGCTTGACCACGACCAGCTCCGACCAGGGGTCGTCCAGCGATGGCTCCATTGAAATCGATTTAATGCTGGCGGCCTCATAACTCCTGTAATCCGTAACGCTATCATATCCGATGAGAGTAGTTTTAGGCAGGATCATATGACCGTCTGAATCCGCGCCGATGTCATATTTAAAGAGGAAACAGTAACCGTCTGCGCTAGCACCGGGGACGAGTTTGGGGAATGCCGCCTCCATCATCGGATCGTTGTAGCCTCCAATCTCTATCTCTGCCTCGAAGATACGCCTGCCCTTAGCTTCCACCACAGTATGTGCGATATCATCGTTTCGCTCAACAACGATCTTCTCACACATTTTCTTTGGCAGCCCGGATCCTTCTCGGCCGCTTAACAGTCCCATCTGGGCTCCCGGACCGCTGAGCTGCAGGTTGCAGAAATATAGGCCGTTATGTTCCTTGTACCGGGCACCGAGGATTCCGATTCCTGCTTCCATATACCATGAAGCGAAGGTTGGCTCCCTAATGTTGACGAAGTAGGAATATACAAGAGGATGTTCGGGATCAGCCAATTCAAATTGCGGGGGAAGCACACGTCTCGCAACCTTTGGATCGGTCTCCCAATAGATATAGAGACCCTCCTCCTCATTCATCGCCGCCCCCTTCATAAATGCCTTGAGCTTCTCGCGTTCTACGAAATAACTTCCGTTCTTCATGATAGACCACCTCTATTTTGTTTGCATCAGTCTGTTCTATTCTATCCGGTTCAGGATTCGAAGACGAATGCCTGACCATATGCGTCCTGTGTCGCCTCCAGAATCCTTCCACCGCGGTTTGCGTCCCCCAGGATATGCGCCTCAGGAAAATCGGCCTTGAAGGCATTGACTATGTCTTGACGAGGTCGAACGCCCAGGGCCAGGATGATCGTCTCGGCATTGATAAACACCCTTTTGCCATCATCCACGCGCTCCAAGGCGACTCCGCCCTCAGTTATCTCCGACACCCTGTGCCCGAGCAGGTAGACGGGATTGTATTCTGCCAGACGCCGCTTAATATCGAAGATAACCAAGATTGAGATCCCCTGGCCTATTTCGGGTAGCATATCGACAATTGTTGTCCTGTGCCCGGCCTTTGCCACAACCTCAGCTGTCTCAAGACCGGTCATGCCGGAGCCAAGGATTATGCAATCTCCCTTGAGCTGGGCACTTCCAGTTAGCACATCCTCAGCAATGACGACATTCTTCCCACTGATGCCAGGTATAGGTGGCAACATCGGCATCGCCCCGCAAGCTATGAAAACCCCGCAGGGCGACAAGGCCTTGACCTTTTCAACAGTTGCCTCTTCACCAATCCTCAATTCTATATCGCTTTCGCAGACCTGGGCGATCATTCCATCGACCAGCCTGGTTATCTTCTCCTTGCCCTCACCCTTATCTGCGATGTTTAGAGTGCCTCCCAAACGTTCTGACGGATCGAAGAGTACAACATGAAATCCACGTCTATCCAGAAGCAACGCTGCTTCGATTCCAGCCGGCCCGCCACCGATGATTGCGACCGTTCTTCCTTGACCGTTGTGTTTAGGATTCTCGAACTCCCTCTCACGCCCCAGCTTCGGGTTTACAGCGCACTTGACATGCCGGAAGTTCACTATTTCCTGGAAGCAGCACAGGCATCCAATGCATTTGCGTATGGTCTCAGCCTTTCCCGATCGGGCCTTATTGCACCATTCGGGATCGGCCAGATGACCACGTGCCACTCCGACAAAGTCACAGCAACTATCCATAAGTAGCTTCTCGGCTACCTCTGGCTCCTTGATGTTACAGACTGCTATAACCGGGATGTTTACATGCTTCTTCACCTCTGCGGCCATGTAGCTCTTCCAGCACTGCTCGTAAGTGCCGGGCTCTATAGTAGCGCATGGATCAGAACTTCCTGGTACACCCCCACAGCTGACATCAAGAAAATCGACTCCCGCCTTCTCTAACGTCTCACAGATTTTGCAGCTTTCTTCAAGGTCATTTCCATCTTTTCCAAGAAACTCCTCCACAGAAAGCCGCACCCCTAGCGGAAACCGGCCTCCGCACCTCTCGCGGATGCCCCTAATAATCTCGAGCAAGAATCGCATTCGGTTCTCTAAGTTGCCACCGTACTCGTCCGTCCGTTTGTTCAGATATGGAGAAAGGAAGCTGTTGATCAAATAGCCATGAGCACCATGCAGCAAGATGCCATCAGCGCCTGCTAGCTGAGTGAGCATTGCACCGTTAATGAAGGCGGATTCTATTTTTGCTATCTCATGGATCTCGAGCGCTTTCGGGGTCTCCAGAGCAGTAGGGGCTTTTACTGCCGATGCAGCAACTATCGGCTCGCCGCCGATTGCAGAAGACCCTTGTCCTCCTGGGTGATGAAGCTGAAAGAACATTTTCGTGCCATACTTGTGAACTGTATCAACCAGGCGAGCCAATCCAGCAACGTCATTAAGATTTCT
Source organism: Methanosaeta sp. UBA80 (assembly GCA_002505805.1). Taxonomy (GTDB): domain Archaea; phylum Halobacteriota; class Methanosarcinia; order Methanotrichales; family Methanotrichaceae; genus Methanothrix. The sequence continues at coordinate 4,705 of DAWB01000113.1, forward strand.
GGCTGCGAGCTGGCAGGGCTCTGCTGCCCCGGCTCCATCTAGCACACGGCAGAGCTCACTTTCGATAAGCCCAACACCACCTTTTGCCCGTGCTTCATAGTAGGCAATGATGTCATCATTCGTTCCACCTCCCGGCGCCGCAATTCCCGTACCCATCGGAGACATCACGACCCGGTTCTTAATCTCGACAAGTCCAATCCGCCCCTTACTGAACAATTTTTCGTACATAGCCTCGCCGCCCGTGGTTACAATGAACATATTAAGATTGATTAGCCAATTTCATTTTTATTATTCATGGTATTTATATGTTTAGCTGGCAGAACCGGCAGCCCTGCTGTCGGCAGCTCCTAGAACTTCACATCAACCTCCACCAGCGTCTCCCCCGCCTCTCTGCTTATCACTGATCAAAAAAAGACTGGAGTATGAACTGATTATTGAGTTCTATGACATTTTTAAGTCATTCTTTAAAAATGACATAGAATCAGCAACAAAAAAACTACCTTGCGAAGAGGAGCATATAAATCCCTTCGCCCGCGGCCCGATGCGAACCGCCTATTCTGTCCAATGAAGGACATCCCTTATGACACTCCACCTCTTTGTTTTCTTTTCAGGATTTTCTCCCAGAATCCAATATTTGTATTTTCTATCCAGAGATCCATAATCCTCTTCCATCTTAATCCAATAGTCCAAAAACATAAGGGATGCATCATCGCACTTATTGGAGACGACATAGACGCACATGATCTTATAGGTATCAACTGGCTGCAGGATAGTCACATCGTAGAACGGATGCATAAGTGTCATGGCGGATCCAGTCTCGGCTGAAGTCAGAAGCGCATCTGCTTCGGTATGGTTAAAAAATTGGCTGGGGTGGTCCAATGGAATTATTGTAGCTAGTGGGAAGAGCTTTTTCACAATTTCATAATATTCCGATCCAGCAGGAATGGCGATCTTCAGGCCTTTCCTCCCTGCGACATCCTCTAGTTTTTGGAATTCGTCCTTTCTGTAATCCTTAGTCACAAAAGCCATATGTAGTTCAATATGAGGCGAGGTAAACCTTCCCAATCCAACCATACCCGGGACCAAATCCACGCTGCACATGATTATGTCACAACTTCCGTTGTTGACCAGAACATATCCAGTCTTCCGATCCACAGGGATGAACTCTATTCGGGATATATTAAGAAGCCTGGCCAGATCGTAAGCCATATGAATATCATAACCAACCAGTTCGCCATCCTTATTGAAGAAGCTGAAGGGCAGGATATCTGGAACATACCCGACCCTTATGAAGCCCTTCTCCCAGATACTAGCCATCCAGCTGCCGTTTTCCAAAGCAAATTCATCTCCAGCGGAATGCTCTTTCAGGTATTCTCTAAAGACCTTAACATCCACATTCTGATCAACTCTTATTCCATTTACTTCCAAGGGCATTTTCATGCTTAAAATGGTTTCATCGGTCTGGGATGAATCGCCCAGCAGAGTGGCAAATCCAAACCTAAGTCCAAGGACAACTGAAGCCAGAATCGCAGCCACTATGATTAGGGAGATCAGAGCTCTTTTCAACCGGAGACCGCCACAACCTGATAGAAATGCAGTGCATATGGCAGAGAAGGAGAAGATGCCCATGCAAGTAAGAGCTGCGGTGAAGTATATGCTGAATGGCTGAGATATAAGATAAAGCTGGAAAGCGTCTGCTGGCAGATGGACCACCTGAAGAAGCATTTGAACCGCCAATTTGGAGGATCCAAAAAAGCTGGGAACGCCAACTAATGCCAGATTTATCTGATCTTTGAGATCCAGAGGAGAATTATAGTACCAGCCGGTGAACAAGACAAACAGCAGGACCATGAAATCCCCGAGAGGTGGAAAACTGAAGGCTAAAGGAACCAAAATACCGCCATATGACTTGGCCTTCTCTTCAGTCCTCGGATCTTTGAACAGGTTGGATACTCCCTCGGCTAATATAGGCAGAGTTATAAAAACCTGAGAAGTGGAAAAACCGAGCAAAACCGCCTTATTTGCCGCTGTTAGTATCTCTCTGTAGCTTAAAGGCGTAAGACAGTGAACCAACAAAGGCAAAACCAGAAGGATCATTATCACCGAGATGACCACAGTAGATATAAAGAAGACCTGAATTTGGAGCAGCTGGGTTAGGGTAATGGTCCCGGCAGTGTTAGCAGTGATGGCAAAGATGCCCAACGGAGCGGTCATCATCAATATTTTAGTGATCTTGGATAGAGTGCTGGAGAGACCTTTAAGCAGCTCAACAAAAGGTTTGTTCTTATCATCCCCGATCAGAGCAAATCCGAACAACAGACAGAATAGGACGATTCCTGGCATGAGTCCTTCCGAGAGGGATTTAAAAGGATTGGATGGTATAAATAGCTCAATGAGATCTGTATCTTCTGACCTGGAGAGCTGGGCAGTGCTAAAAAAAGAGGCGCTGGGCACATTGGGAAACGCGAATTGCATGAAATGAAATCCGATTATACCCAGAATCCAGATTAACAGCATTATCAATGCCGCTTTTTTAAGAAACTCCTTTGCATCGTCCTTATTGATGCTGCCGATTCCCGTGATGATGAATATCACAACTGAAGGCAAAACGGAAACCTGCATCAGCTTGATAAAGATCGTGCCTATGGGAGCCAAAATTTGAGCTTTCTCCCCANNATGAAGACCTTTGCTGCAAAGCTTAGCTTAGGCGCCGCCACTCTCCTCCCACCTAATAGGCAGTCAAATTTCCCATTATAATCCACCAAGATATTGAACTTGCGGTCTAGAGCGAGGCTATGATCATGTCTCCGAAGGTTCCGGCGCTTCAATGCAAAACATT
>DAWB01000212.1:0-26365 GCA_002505805.1 Methanosaeta sp. UBA80
CTAAAAGTTGGAAAGTAGAGTAAATTAATCATATGCCCCTATTGAACCTGCAGCTCCTTATGTACGGCATCAAGGGATGGGAAATGCTTATATGCCACCTCTGCATCCTACCATGCGCTGCGCGGGGCCATAGGGTAGCNNGCGTTCAAATCGCCGTGGCCCCATCGAAGGCTTTTCTTGAGGCCGATCTCTATATGTCCAGCAGCGCTTTTGATACATGTGGCACAAAACTGTCATAACTCTTTACGGCCGAATGCCTGGAGCCCGAGGGCGACCAAGATCTCCTTCCGGCTATCTCCAACCTGCTGAACTATCCACATGAGGATCATACAAAGCAGAGTTTTTTATATCATATTAATAGATCTGGATCATAAATCAATCCTGCCGGCTTCCGGCGGGATCATGGGGAGTGTAATAATTGATAGCTATGCAAAAGAATAGGATTTGGCCTATGGCTTTGGCATGCCTTTTGTTGCTGTTTGCTGCCATCTCTGCCCAGGGCTTGCAGAACTTTGATCCGACTTACTCAGATGTTCAATATGGGGTGGAGTATGATCCATATGGAGAATATTCATCCAATCTGCCCGAGGGAGCACCGCTTCCCGCTGCACCCTCAAGCGCACAAGAGCTGGGCCTTTCCATACCAGAAGAAGATGCTTCCTCCTACCAAACGCCTCCATCAGGAGAGATCAGCAAGTCCTTAATCCCAGCCAGCTCGGCGAANNTGATGCGGCTTCATCAGGCCGCTCCTCAGGCCGGGTCCAGGCAACAGAGAATTTCGCAGCCAATTATCCTCAGGAAAGCTATGCCACTCAGCAGCTGATAGTCTCTCCGGACGGGGCCGCACCGAAAAACAAGCTTTATGTATCCAGTGTTCCCAAGACCGTGGCCGGCTGCCGTCTAAATGGCTGGCTGCCTATGTGGCTGCAGACATTCAGCAATGGTCCCATATGGATTTATGAGTGGTATCCGGGCGGCAGTCTCAGCGTCAATTATCTGGGATATGCTGGAGTAGGCTGGCAAAAGAGATGGTTTAATGGAGATACCCCTGGCTGGCATATTCTGCAGTTTTACTCCCGGGGCTGGAGCAACTACGTTTACATCTATGTCTACGGCCAGAGATCCGGGCAGTGGACTGATCTCGGACCATATACAGGACCTGTATCAAGCAAGCAATCATACAAAGGCACGGCATCAGTTACCATGAGGTCGAGCTGGCTTAAGGGCTATGACGTCTACGTTGACGGCAGCTATATAGGAACTGAGGGAATGGGATCCGATATCCTGGACGGCGTCTACAACTTAAGAGTGCCTGGAGATATGTGGCATACTATAGTTCTGATGAAGAACGGACAGAGCTATCCTGAAACTGGGACGTTCTTGAGCGGTGCATCCTACAGGTTTACAATATAAAGTATTTTTAGTTTTTATTAATTTTTAATTTTTTATGCAAGATCGAAACTGATTTGACGCCATCTACATCTACCGGCCTATATCGATCCGGGAAACGATACTGCCATAGAGCTGCCAGACAACAAGGAATGAGTATTCAGGATCCTGCATTCGATCTCAATTGATTTCTTCCTTTAAAAAGGCTAATATAACTCAGCACAGGATTATCTATTGAAATGAAGACTAACCTCCGCCGCACCTTGAGCTTATTTGAGGTCACCGTATCCGGAGTTGGAATAATACTGGGGGCCGGGATCTATGCCCTCATCGGCGAGGCGGCAGGCCTGGCTGGAAATGCCGTCTGGCTATCATTTGCCCTATCCGCCCTGGTTGCCGTTTTTACCGGCCTGTCTTATGCCGAGCTGGCCTCTATGTTTCCCAGGGCCTCAGCCGAGTACGAGTACACTTATCAGGCATTTGGCCAGCTTCCTGCCTTCCTTATAGGCTGGTTGATCACCTTCAGCGGCATTGTGGGGGCAGCCACGGTTTCATTGGGCTTTGCCGGGTACTTTAGAGCCCTCACAGGCATTGCCATTCTGCCCTCTGCTCTGCTCTTGCTGGCAGCCCTCTCTCTCATAATCCTTTTAGGAATCAAGCAATCGGCCAGGGTGGCCATTGTCCTGACAGCCATAGAGGTAATGGGGCTGGTATTGATAATACTGCTCGGCATTCCCTACCTGGGCCGCGTAAACCTGCTGGAGCTGTCTCCTCTGGGTTATTCCGGCATATTCCAGGCATCTGCCCTGATATTCTTCGCCTTCATTGGCTTTGAGGAGGTGGTCAAGCTCTCCGAGGAGGCAAAAGATCCGGAAAAGAATATCCCCAGAGGCTTGATACTGGCCATATCGGCAAGCATAGTGCTCTACATATTGGTAGCCATATCCTCAGTGAGCATTCTGGGCTGGGAAGAGCTGAGCCGCTCCTCGGCACCCTTTTCAGATATTGCCTATTCTGCTCTGGGCCCCAATGCCTCCAGCATCATGTCCTTAATAGCCCTCTGTGCTACAATAAAAGCAGTGCTGCTCATGCTCCTCGCCTCTTCCAGGATTATCTATGGCATGGCTCAGTCGGGATCCCTGCCATCCTTTCTGGCCGCTGTTCATGGCAGCACTCAGGCTCCCTGGACTGCCACATTGATATCCGGGATACTTGCCATGTCCTTTGTCTTCCTGGGGGACATCGCCTTCGTAGCCAATGTCAATAACTTTACTGTATTTGTGACTTTTATTGCAATCAATGCCGCTCTGATTGTGCTTCGAATCAACAAGCCACAGATCAAGCGACCATTCAAGGTGCCCCTGTCCTGGGGCAAGCTTGCTTTGCTCCCTATAGCCGGAATATTCTTCAATGCCTTCATGCTGGCTCAACTGGATGGACAGGTCTATGCCATCGGCCTCGCTCTTATCTGCCTGGGCGGCATAGCCGCATTGCTGCGCCGGAGCTTTGCCTTCAAAGCTGTCCAAGACCGATGACTTCCTGCGAGGACAGCCACTCCTTATCCATAGAGCACAGACTGGCTCTCATCAGCCTCCATTACCGTATCGTCCTCTTGTGAGGATTGATGCCGCAAGATAGATCCCACTGCAGAGTTGTGCTCTCCCAGGACCAGAACCTCGCTCTTGACCATCTCAGGAGCATCCTCTTCCAATATATTATAAAATTCAATCTTAAGAAATTGATTCTCTCTGGGCTCCAGAGTCATAATCGAGCTGATAAAGGCTTCCGTGCAGGAGACGAAAAATAGGGGCCATTCCTCGCTCTTTACCAGAAAATTGGGATCTATCATCTCTTCTTTGACTATGGCATAGTCGGCATATAGTTCATCGCCGGACTGATCATCGGATAGGACATTGCTGAAAGCAAAGCCTAAAATGACATCTTTGGGATGTACTATTGCTCTTACTATTGCTCTATCAGCCAAATTAGAGATGCAGGCTAAGGCCTGAATAAACCGGTCTTTAGATATTGAAAATTCTGCCAATTTCCTTGTACTGGCCATGATATACATCCTCCAATTGAGGAACAATGATTAGTATTGCTTATAATCTTATCGAAAATGTTTTTAAAATGATTCAATAAAAAATTAAAAAATCTAGGCTGCCAACCTGAATCCATCTACCTGGCCGGTCCATTTGTCTCCGCCGGAGGATATTGCACTGTATTTTCCAGATACTTCGTCATCAGACATATTCAGAAGAAGCTTATAGAGGGTTATGGGCTGCTGAGTGGTAAGATCAAGGCTCAATAGATCTCCTTGCAGCGTCCCTGATGCCATCACCTGACTGGTGCTATTGCCTTCTCTGAGGCTCCCTGAGCCGAATATGGAAGAGCCCTCTTGGAAGAGCGCGAGAGAGACATCCCTCTGCATGCTATCATTGAGCTGCAATGACCAGGTTCCTGATGCGTTGGCTATGACAGATTGGTTTGATGCTACCTGGGCATCAGCGGATGACTCTGATGACAGGCTGGAGGAGGAATCCAGGACCTCAGCTGAATTCTGCTCCTGGGCATTGCTTCTTGACTCAAATGGAGTGCTTCCGCTGCCAGAAAGGCTGCTCGGCATCTCCCAGTCCAGAGTGGAATTCTCTTTTTCCGCGAAATATCTCTCCCGGGATGCTTTAGCCTGATTGGCTACGGCCTCAACATCTATGGTCTGGATGTTGCTCTGCTCGATGTAATCATCAACGGATATGCCTGATGCAATAGATGGCGAGTCAGGCAGGAGTATGGATTGAAATCCCAACAGGAATAGGCCTAATATTAGGCCTGAGATCAATAGACAAATCTTCATATTTGCTGAACCCCTTATCTTATTTGCTGCTTTACCTTATTATCATCTCTTATAAATGATTGGTGGAAAAATGTCGCCAGCGGGAGACCTCCAGAAAGAGATAAATTCATTGGAACATACTGCTAGATAGGGGATTTGATAGATTTGAAACAGGAAGACTTCCTGCAGCAGTTAGAGGGCCTCATTCTGCCGGAGAGATTCGACCAGGATCTATTAGACAGAGCCGCAGAGATGTTTGGGAAATGGGGCAAGGGACGGCATATGAACGATAAGGAGCACCTCTTCGAGTCCTTTTGCCTTGGCCCCAAGCCAGAAGACAGCCCCGATGTCAAGCTGCAAAAGGCAGCGGTTCGCTTTGTCTGCACCAAGATCATGCAAATCCAATTCAGCCGTCGGGAGGCCTCCGATCTCATTCGCAATTTCAATCGGATCAAAGATCCGGGCTACAAGTGGTTGGAGTAAGCCGTGCGCATTAAGAATAATCTGTTTGATTATTTTATTCGATATACTGAATAATTTATTCGCTCAAAGAAATTGGCCTCGAGCTTAATGGCCCGCTGACCAGCCTTTTCACTCTGTCCGCCTTAATATTTACTGGGCGGAGAGGAAATTCACGTTCTCACCCTGTAAATCCTGGCACCTTTATCATACAAGAGTTCATAGACCTCCTCCGGNNTCCGGGTAGCTCAGATTTAGCAGAGGAAACGGCCCATGCCCTGCGAATGGAGGTGTGTGCCCTGGACGGAGTAACGAGACGCTTGAGACATAGATCAAGACATTCTCATGGCCGATGCTCCTCAGTTCACCAACCACTGTGCTGTTGCCTGGATCTATTCTGATCCTCTCAGGTAGCCCGTAAGCAAATCCCGTCGCCGCTATCCGAGCATTGGAGGCGGGAATCCCGGTCAGAGGATATATCCATGCTCCGATTTCATCAACATTGAAACAAACCGCATCAGACAGATTCTGCCCGGAAAGCCAGATTGTGGCATCATAATCCTCCTGCGGCAGTCCCCAGGCACTGGCATAGCTATAGAGAACCAGACCCATAGAAGCGGCACCTACTGCAATCAGTACCAGCAGAAATGAGGCTCTAATCCTGAGATCGCCCCCATCCATCCTCTCAAGTGCCAGGGCGGCAAGAATGCTGAGAGGAAGATATAGCGATAGCATCAGTCGATCCGCCGTTCCCAGGATGCTCAGAAGCCCCGAATCTGCCATAAGCACTGCCAAGATCCATGATCCTGCCCATAACAGAGCCATGCGATTCCGCTGTCCCCCCCTGACTGCGGCAATAGCTGCACCGAAGAGGGCCAGCAGGCCGGGATACCAGCGAGCTACAAACTGGCTGGCAAGATCCTGATCGCTGAAGATGGATACAAGGTACTCCGGCCGGTGCATAGAAACATAGGCCGCGACCAGGAACAAGAAGCAACCGGCTAACATATAAAAGTGTCTTGCGCTGAGACGCTGTCTCAAATCCTCTGCCAGCCACCAGAATAAGAGAAAGCCTACGCCCAGCGCCAGGATACGCGGGTGAGAGAAGAGCATTCCCAGGAACAGAGCAATGAGAATAATACGCATTTTGAGAATACAAGCCAGCACAGCTGCTACCAACAGCATCTCAGCCGCAGCAGAAGGATAACCGCCCCAGATGAGATAGCTATAATGGGTGGAGAAGGCAAAAGAGGACAGGAGGAAGGCATAGGATGAAGCTGAATCCTGCCCTATTTCTCGCAATATCGAATACAAGAGCATAGGGGTAAAGGCATTTATCAAAGCAGGAACAGTCTGAACCACATCAAGCAGGGGAAAGGCTTTCGTCCAAAAATAGGCGTAGTAGTGAAATCCCTTCGGGTAGTACTCCCAATAATTTCCATGCAGAGGCAGCTTGATGGGAAGAGTCTGGCCATCGATAAGCATGCGTATCATCTCTGAATGGGCCACGGCGTCTCCCGCCATCCAAATGACCAGGCGATCGAAGAAAAGTATACAAATGAACAGATAAATTGAAAAGGATCCCAGCACGATCCAGTCTTTTCGGTCAAAGTCGAGAAAGACCGAGCCCTTTAATTCAGATCTATTCAGGAAATAGAATCTAATACATAGGATCACCCCTGCCATTGCCACAAAAATCTGTAAAATGATCGGATTCATATTCAGCTGTGATCCGAGCATTCCCGCTGTGGCCAGCAGCACATAGCCTAGGGCGAATGAGAGAGAGATCCTGGTGAGGGTGCGCCTGCCTACTTAAGAACAAAGGGCATCGCTGAAAGAACGGTTACAGTAATCGCCGCCAGAACTAGAAGAAAATTTTGGATCAGCTCAGCACCCCTGATGCAATGACTGCATATCCTTATTTATAGATTCCTTAGCTCCAGCACTGATTTCTGCTTAATCTCATTTCCCGGGAATGGCAGATAGGGAGCTGAGCGGATGATATGGAGAAGATTTCTAAATTTATATATTATTAAAAAAGATAATTGATCGGACTACTTCTGGTTAGTTACTATCTTAANNTAACATAGTTCTCCGCACTTGAATGTCCGAAAGCGAATGCCTCTCTATTGCCTGCGCTGATCTGATCCAGATTAACCTTGGCACAGCAATCCTTGCAGGGCGTGTGATTGGCCACGCGAGAGCCAATGCTTGGAGAGACATTATCGAATCCTTTCTGGCAGCAATAGCACTCTCCGGAGTCCTGATTCTTCTTGATCTCCAGGTTGTTTGTTGCAGAAGCCAAACCTATCTTTTGCCAGATATTGTTAAACGCCATTGCCTTCTCATTTCCAACAGTTAGCGATTCGATATTTGTGTCTTGAGATGCCGGGAAATTAAAGGCCGATTCTTCTGTCTCAAAGATCCCTCCGTATGTTCCCAAGACATTGGCACCGCTGGCCATGGCAGGAACTGCCAATAAAGCCACTGCTAGCACAATTTCAATTATTCTAATGGTTTCATCCCCTTTCATTGCTATTTAGTTATTCTAATTGATGTATTCTATTTATAATTATCCACAGCAATTTCGGCGTGTAGAGTCCGGAAATTATTTCGTGCCGATCCAAAAAAGACCCGAAAGAGAAGAAGGATAGATCGCATCCTCCTTCATCGGATTGCTTTCTTGGTAGAGAATTTGCTGAAAATCCTCAGCAATCAATTCCGTCGCAAGGGACCTTTTCCTTCTCCGGGACTGGATTCTCATGGAACTTTATGAGCTTCTCCGCCTCGAACACTCCTGAGAACATCTCGTGGGCTTTGATGTCTTTGTAGAAGATCTTATGCCAGGTAGCATCGGTTCCCCAGGTACCATTGAAGCTGTTTTTGGTGTCCATGCCTATTACATGAGCGGCATTATTGCCCATAAGCGCAGCCACACGATCTGTATCCCTTCCAGCATCCTTGAGGGCCTTGATGAGCTCCTCGGGAGTCATGGTGGGATTGGCCTGGGCCATGTACTTGGAGTATTCCTCGGGATAGTACAGTGCCAAAAGCTGCAGATAATCCTGGTTCACAGGATCCACAGGCCACTTTCTGGTGGTAGGCGCGGTTGAGACAAAGAATGCAGTCTGATCCTTCTCCATCTCAAATACAGCAAAATTCTCATCTATGGTGGCCCCGATGCCGCCATAAAACTCCTTGGACTGCATGTGCTTGGCACCCACCAGGGGGGTATCTCCCGCATAGGTGAGCTTGGTGGACTCGTACAGATTGAGCTGCGACTTGTCTCCCCCATTAACCGAGGTTATATTTCTCAGCAGCTTATCCGCATTCTGCGAGTAGGCATGCTCTTGATCTAGCTCCAAATCGCCATCACCCGCCATGTTGTTGAAGTACTCCAGAGCGAGCTTTTTATCGACTATGGAGGTGCTGACATCAACAACACCTGTTCCTGACACTTTTTGTGCCTCGCAAAACTGCTCGTATTGTATTGGCGAAATCAGAGGAGGATTGGCCAATGCAATAGAGCAAGATAGCAATAGAACTAATGTTACTGCTATTACTACTCCCTTCATTTCAATTCACCCCTTTTTTGATAGATTAATCAAAGAATTTGCCTTGAAGAGATATAAACATATCGAAAGCAGTGGCAGGAATATGCCATCTGAATATTAAATAATACGATCGTAGTAATACTAATCTTATTAATACCGAACATATAGCTAAATTAGCCTAAAATATTAGTATATCAATTAATTAGAATTTGACTCATTTAAAAAATAGCCTGACTCATTTCGATAATCACTTTGCCATGCGTGGCAAATGAATTCAAGTACTGACTATGGCTATAAGGTCTATTGTGATCCTTATGGCTAAAGATCCCAATCAAAGCAAGAGTCCGTCCGCTCTCTCTGGACCTGCCAATCGCCTCATCGACGAGAAGAGTCCCTACCTTCTCCAGCACGCCCATAATCCCGTGGACTGGTACCCCTGGAGCGAGGAAGCCTTCCAGGCTGCCGCCAGAGAGGACAGGCCGGTCTTTCTATCAGTGGGCTACTCCACCTGCCACTGGTGCCACGTGATGGAACGGGAGACATTTGAGGACGAGAAGGCCGCCCGTGTTTTGAATGAGGGATTTGTGAGCATCAAGGTGGACCGGGAGGAGCGGCCGGATATAGACCAGATCTATATGAAGGCCGCCCTGGCCATGACCGGCCGGGGAGGCTGGCCCCTTTCCATAATCATGACTGCAGACAAGAAGCCCTTCTTTGCCGCAACCTATATTCCCAAGAGGGGGAGCTTCGGCCAGGCGGGGATGATGGAGATCATTCCCAGGATAGGAGAGCTATGGCGGGAGAACAGAGATGAACTGCTTCGCTCGGCTGACCAGATCCTGGATCATCTAAAGCAAGCTGCAGTCGTGCCCTCCCCGGAGGATGAAGCTCTAGACGAATCCCTTCTGAAGAGGGGCTATGATGCTCTTGCATCCATCTATGATCCCCAAAACGGCGGCTTTGGCGGCGCACCCAAGTTCCCCGCCCCTCACAACCTCCTCTTTCTTCTCCGTTACTGGAAGAGAAGCAAAGACGCTTTTGCCCTGCAGATGGTAGAAGAGACCCTGCAAGCCATGAGCATGGGCGGCGTCTTCGATCACCTGGGAGGAGGATTTCACAGATACTCCACCGATGCCGGATGGCGCATTCCTCATTTTGAGAAGATGCTCTACGACCAGGCCACGATGGCCATGGCCTATACCGAGGCCTACCAGGCCACGGGAAAAAAGGAGTATGCTAGGACGGTCCAGGAGATTTTGGGGTATGTTCTGCGCGATATGACCTCCCAACAGGGAGGCTTCTTCTCCGCCGAGGATGCCGACAGCGAGGGAGAAGAGGGAGCATACTACCTCTGGGGGGCGGAAGAGCTGAAAGAGGTGCTGGAAAAAGAGGATCTTCGTCTCCTGATCAGGCTCTTTGATATTTATGAGAGCGGCAACTTCGAGACGGGTAGGAATATTCTCATCGCCAGATCCACCTTCAAGGATGCAGCATCGGTGCTCGGCGTCAGCGAGGGTGATCTCTGGAGGCGTTGGGAGGGCATCAGAGAGAGACTGCTGTCTGTGCGCGAAAAGAGGGTGCATCCCCAAAAGGATGACAAGATACTGGCCGACTGGAACGGCCTGATGATATCCGCCCTGGCCAAAGCGGCTCAGGCTCTAAACCGACCGGATTATGCCAATGCCGCAGCCAGGGCGGCAGATTTCATATTAAATGAGATGAAAACTGAAGACGGCAGACTGCTTCATTCCTACCGGGAAGGTTCAGCGATATCCGGCTGCCTGGATGATTACGCCTTTCTGGTTTGGGGTCTGATCGACCTCTATGAGACGCTATTCGAGATCAAATACCTGCGTGCTGCCGCTAAGCTGACCCGGGCCATGATAGAGCATTTCTGGGATAATGGAAAAGGCGGCCTATTCTTTTCCCCCGATGATGCATCGGATCTGCCCCTGAGAGAGAAGGCATTTCGCGATGGAGCTATTCCCTCCGGAAATTCTGCCGCCATGCTGGACCTTCTCCGGCTCAGCCATCTCACCGGCCAGCCGGAATGTGAAAATAAAGCCTGGCAGCTGGCCAGAGCCTCAGGAGCCTCGGCAGCTGGCCAGACCCTGGGATACACCATGCTTCTCTCCTCCCTGGACTATGGCCTTGGACCGGCCATCCAAATCGCCCTGGTGGGTAAAAAGGAAGATGAGGACGCTGTTGAGATGCTCAAAGTAATAAGAGAGCGCTTCCTGCCCAGCAAATCTGTACTCCTCTCCCAGGGAGAGGATACGGCAGAGATGGCCGAATTCGCCAGAGGCCTGGCAAAAATCGAAGGCAAGAGCGCTGCCTATGTTTGCAGCGGCAAGAGCTGCCGCCCACCGGTCACCAGCCCTCGGGAGTTAATGCTTATGCTGGGGGAGCAAAATTAGGATGGAAGTCACGCCCCTGGCGCTAGTCAAACGCCAGGGTCTGGGTTGATTCTCGCGATATTGCTTCCTGGATGCAGAGATGGCCGACAATAGGATTAGAGATCACAAGGGCAATAGATGCCGATATGGCTGAAAAGCCCCTCCTTCAGCTCGATAAAAATAAATACTACCAGTCCAGGAATAAGGGCCTGAGGAGATCCATATTTCCGAGAACGAGATTGCATCCGATCCCGATCGGCACCGTAGTTTGAATAGACACCGTAGCGGTAGCTACAAAGAAATGTCAGATATCGCCTCACGCAAATCTGGAAGCAAACCGTATTTTCTCGACAAGACAGGTCTATTTTATCACACGCAGGCTATGCGGTGATTCTTTAATGAACAAACACAAAGACCACATTCCTAAAAGGGATATAATGTATGTCTTAAAAGAAGATGACTCTCAATATATTGTTAATGAGAGTTACTTCTACAAGACTGAGCCCTATTACACCATAGTCAGAAATGAGAAAGAGTGGATCAGGACCATACCCAGCAGCAGCGATGTGCTGGATGCCTACATCGTCCCCATCTGTCTGGAGAAGGCCAAGCTGGCCGGAATCCCGGTCTGCGAATGGATCATATCCAATGTCTATGTCTCCCTGCCGGCCATAGTATATGGGCTAAACTACTTCTCCACTCCATCGGACCATTTTCTGGTGTCGGATCTGGAGCAGGCCAAGCAGATAATCAAGCATGTCACCAATCGGGGGAGATATCCCTTCTGCTATCAGAAGATAAGCGAGAGAGCTACTGTGGTCAAATGCGTATCCATCTTCGGCAAGTCCATAAATTGCTGCGAGAAGGCCAGGGATCTGGCAGAAAGGATCTATGAGGTATTTCACCTCCCACTGGTGGAGATAGTGATGGTCAAGGACGAAGCAGGCTGCCGTCTCTCATCTCTCTCCCCTGTAAAATACTCCCAATTATCAAAAGATGAGACGGAAATGCTACAGGACCTCCTGGATAAGAGGGTGAGCCGCCTTGAGTAAGCTGGGCATATTTGTAAATCGACAGACCTTGAGCAGCTCGGAGCAGATCACGGCTGTGATAAAATGCAGAGATGTGGCTGAGAGCATGGGCCATACCGTAGAGTTCATCTTCCCCGTGGACATGAAAAAGATCCCCAAGCTGGATGCCCTCTTTATCCGTGCCAATACCGATCCCATGAACAGCACCTATGTTGCGGCCCGGATGGCCCAGATGTACGGCATACCGGTGATAGACGATCCTGAATCCATAAAGATCTGCGCCGATAAAATCAATATGTACATGCATCTTATGAAAAAGAAAATCTCCATGCCTCAGACCCGCTTTTTAAGGAAAAAGGAACTGGATGAGGCCCAGGCAGCTGCACTATTCCTGGAATTGGGCTCTCCCCTGGTGCTCAAAGAGCCATCCACCTCCTTTTCCGCCCGGGTGGAGAAGGTGGAAAGTGTGGAGGATTTGCTCAAGGTGGCCAGAAGGTTCTTCAAGCTCTCGGACTGGATTGTGGTGCAGGAGTATATCGAGAGCAGGTTCGACTGGAGGGTGGGGGTGGTCGGCGGCCAATTGCTCTATGCCTGCCGGTACATCATTCCCTCTGAGACCTTCAAGATCCAGGCATCGGTGAATGGCCATGTCGTTTATTGCGATGTGGAGAGCGTGCCTGCCGATCAGGTTCCCCCGGAGGTCATAAGTCTGGGGCTAGAGGCCGGCAATGCTATAGGCAAGGGCCTATACGGAGTGGATATCAAGGAGAGCAACGGAAAGCTCTATGTCATTGAGGTCAACGACAATCCCTCTCTGGAAGGGGGAGAGGATGCTCATTATCCGGATATGTTCGGAAAGATCATATCCTATCTCATGACCGGAGACGCAAGAGGCTATGCCGAGAGCCTCTCTCAAAAGGCCCTGGATTATGATGGCCTTGAGGGTGGACTGAGCCTGCGATCCGATTCTGCTTTATGCAGCCCATCCGCTCTGACCGAAAATGAGTCCTACTCCTATAAAATAGATTTTTCGGAGAGATAGAGAAAGCCCAACCTTTTTTTATGCTGCATGAGAGGACGCATTTTAAAGGATATTTATTTGAATATTACTATTAAATTAAATCAAAGAGTCATTCAAAGAGATGATGATCTGATGGAAGATGATCTATGCGAGGCTTTAAGCCGCTCTTGCCAGGGCTGCCGTCTTCAAGGAGGCTGCTGCTTTCAGGCCAGGCCGCCCCTGAGCCAGGAGAGAATCGATATTCTGAGAAGAAACGGTGTGCCTGATGAGGCTATGGAATTTGAGGGATATTGGAGGCTGCGAACCAAGCCTGACGGCTATTGCATTCTCTTTGTGGATGGCAAATGCAGCATTCATTCCATTAAGCCGGAGAGCTGCGTGGCCGGGCCTTTTACATTTGATATTAAGAAGAGAATGCTCCAGATCTTCCTCAAGAGAGAGGTCATCTGTCCCATGGTCGGTTTTCTCAAGGCCAATCCCAATGCCTATGATTCACTGATGGAGACATCCGTGGACAGGATCATGCATCTGGTGAGAAGCATTCCCGCCGCAGAGATGGCCGAGATCCTGAAGATAGATGAGCCGGAAACGGATCTGGTGGCAGAGATAGCTCTAAAGGACTGAAAGGATATGCCCACAGCATTTTTCAGAGCTTTGGCAGCCGGGTCATGCATCGGAACAGAGCATGAGTACTCCATAAACGACAAGAGCCAGCGGGCTCTGGCCATATCCGATCAGATCATAGAGAGAATTGCCGGATGGCTGGATCATGAGGTGGCCTTCGGGGGCATCCTGGTCTCCAAGGAGCTGCAAAAGCATGCCATCGAGCTGATCCCCCATAGGCCGGGAGGCCTGGGATTCTTGGAAGAGAACCTCTACCAGGGTCTCTGCCAGCTTTACCATGCCACCAACCATGAGTATGCCTTCATGGGCCTGGGAATGCATCCGCTTTTAAGGTTGGATGAGACGGCATGCTGGGACCATGACGAGCAGGAGTACTATCAGACTTACGACCGCCTCTTTAACATAAGACAGCATGGCTGGCTGAACATTCAGGCTCTGCAGATCAATATCCCCTATCGGGGAAAACGAGATCTAGTGGCCATGTTCAATAAGATCCGCGCTCTTATGCCCTATCTGGTGGCCGTATCCGCCTCCTCGCCTCTGGTGGAAGGAAAAGCCACATCCTATATGGACAACCGGCTGGTCTACTACCGGGAAAACCAGGCAGCCATCCCTGAGATCTGTCACGGCATCCTGCCGGAGAAGCTGGAGAGCGCGGATGAATATGTGAAAATCAACCGGCAGATATACACCCAGCTCAAGAAGCAGGGGGCAGACATCCTCTGCCGGGAGTGGGTTAACTCCCGAGGGGTTATAGTCAGGTTTAGCAGAAGCTGCCTGGAGGTAAAGGCCATAGATGAACAGGAGTGCCTGCACTCGGATATGGCCTTTTCCGCCTTCCTTTTAGCCCTGCTGCGATCAGACCTTGTCCTGGAGGAAGATGAAGAGAGCCTCCTCTCTCTGCTGGAGGAGGCCATGCGCCGTGGAGTAGCCTGCCTTCGTCCGGAGCTGGAGAGGCTGCTAGGGCAAGCGGAGAAGAGCGCCACAGCAGAGGAGAGGGGATATCTGCCACTGGTAGCCGAGAGAATTGAACAGGGAAGCCTGGCCGAGCTGATGGTAGAGAAGCTTCAAGAGACGGGTGCGGGGGAGGAGAAGATAAAGGATCTGATGCGCCAGATGCAGTGGTGCCTCAAGGAGAACCGGCCCTATTCTGTGGGGATGGAGAGCTGCAGCTGAAAGACAAAGAAAATCTATAAAGGCATTCTGTCCCTAAAATCATTTTCGATATTATGGAAGAATTCGATCTCATTGTCATCGGCTCCGGAGCGGGGACCAATGTGGCCTCAGAGGCAGCTCAGAAAGGCCTGCGAGTAGCCCTGGTGGACCAGGGACCCACAGGCGGCACCTGCCTGAACAACGGCTGCATTCCCTCCAAGATGCTCATCTATCCGGCGGATGTTATCCGCAGCATTCAGGATGCCAGAAATATCGGCGTTCATGCTGAGCTGCATGAGGTTGACTTCGAAAAAATCATGAGCCGCATGCATGGTGTGGTGGATGAGGCCCGCCGAAATCTGGAGGAGTCTCTGGACAAGGCAGAGGGCCTGACCTATATAAAAGAGAGAGCGGAATTTGTTGGCGATTATGTGCTTAAGGTGGGTGAGAAAACCATCACCTCCCAAAAGATTGTCATCGCCACCGGTGCCCGGTCCCTCCTACCTGCCATTCCCGGCCTGCGGGAGGCGGGATTTCTGGACAATGTGTCGCTTCTCCAGGCAAAAGAGCTGCCCCGCAGCCTGATCATCATCGGGGGAGGCTATATCGCCTGCGAGTTCGGCCACTTCTTTTCCGCTCTGGGTGTTGATGTCACCATAATCGGCCGCCATCCTCTTCTCCTGAAAGGAGAGGACCCGGAGGCGGCTAGGCTGGTTCAGCAGAGATTGTCCTTGTTCATGCGAATTGTCACCGGCCATGAGGTCGTCTCCGTGGAAAGCAGAGGAGGGCGGAAAGCTGTCTCTGCCAAAAACATGGAGGATGGGAGAATTCTTCAGTTTGAGGGCGATGAGATTCTTCTGGCAGCAGGCCGCCAGCCCAACTCCGATCTGCTCCACCCTGAGAGAAGCGGCGTGAAGACGGACCGGCAGGGATGGATTTGGGTCGATGAGCATCTTGAGACCAGCAAGAAAGGCGTATATGCCCTGGGCGATGCCCTGGGAAAGCACATGTACCGGCATACGGCCAATTACGAGGCAGAGGTGGTAGGCCATAATCTGTTTCATGGGGAGGGAGAGGCAAATCTGGTTGAGGCAGACTACCATGCCGTTCCTTATGCCGTCTTCACCTATCCTGCGGTGGCGGGAGTGGGGATGAAGGAGACAGAAGCTGCTGCTAAAGGCTTAAAGGTGCTTGTAGGAAGAGCTGCCTACATGGACACGGCCAAGGGGATGGCTATGGGCGAAGAGGACGGCCTGGTCAAGGTTGTTTTAGAAGAGGAGACAGGAAAGATTCTGGGGGCCACAATTGTAGGCCCGTCTGCCCCGGAGCTGGCCCAGCAGGTCGTCTATCTCATGAACACCGAATACCAGGACCTCATGCCGGTAATAAGATCGCAGGTGATTCATCCCACCCTAAATGAGGTGCTGGTGAGGGCTTTTTCCCGGATGCAGCGCCCAAAATGGCAGGCTTGACCGGGAGAAGAGCAGCGGATTAAAAGCTCGAATGATCGGACCAAGCCATAACAAGACAGACGCAGAAGAGAAAGAGAGGAATGTCTGCCCGCAAAAGATTAATGTAAATCGAAGGCAACATGCCTTAGACATATGCCAGACCTATATCAGTATGAATCTTAAATGACTAAATCTCAATAATCGCTATGATCCTCCAGAAAATGCAATTTAAGCTCGTCCTTCGAGTCAAAGATCATACGGCAGATCTTGCACTTAAATCTGCCCTCTCTTCGTGATCTGCCAGCTATTTTCTTAGATCCGGTGCCTGCCATTTCAACACCTCGAATCATAAATCCCTTGGACTTCATTATTATTTAGCTTTTGGTTGACAGGACCTCCTGTCAGAGATCTTGGCCGGGCTCACTTGAGCGGTAGGATGAAATAAATACCTGCGGGGTAAATAATCAAAGAGCATAATCGATTTCTGGTTGATGGTGATGACGATGACGGCTAAGAGATATCAATGCAGCATCTGCGGATACATTTACGATCCGGCGAAAGGAGATCCTGACTCTGGAATTGCCCCAGGCACGCCTTTTTCCGATCTTCCCGATAGCTGGATCTGCCCCATGTGCGGCGCTATGAAAAGCGATTTCAGAGCCCTGGACTGATCGCGAAGAGGATGAAAGAGATGGCTCTGTGCAGAGAGATCAGGCCGGGAATAATGTGGGTCGGCGCACTGGACTGGGATCGCAGACTCTTTGATGCTCTGATTCCCCTTCCTCGGGGAACCAGCTACAACTCCTATTTGATCCGGGGAGAAGAGAAGACTGCTCTCATCGATGCTGTAGATGAGAGCAAGATAGAAATGCTCATGGACAGCCTCAGATCCCTTTCTGTCGAGAGGCTGGACTACATCATCGTCCAGCATGCGGAGCAGGACCACTCCGGAGGACTGAAGAGGCTCCTGGAGCAATATCCGAAAGCCATAGTACTGGGATCGGCCAGATCTCTGGATCTGCTGGCTGAGTTTGGCCTGATAGAAGGGGGGACAGGACAGGAGGCAAAGGACGGAGATATCATACCGCTGGGCGGAACAAGCCTCCAGTTCATAGTCGCTCCCTGGGTTCACTGGCCGGACACCATTTTCACCTATATCCCGGAGGAGCGTATCCTCTTCACCTGCGACTTTCTGGGCTCCCATCTGGCAACAAGTGATCTGTTCCCCATGGATGAGGCACAGCTGTATCATCTTGCTAAAAGGTATTATGCCGAGATCATGATGCCCTTCCGCTCCAGCGTCAAGAGACACCTGGCCAGATTGGAGGGCCTGGAGGTGGAGATCGTAGCCCCCAGCCACGGGCCGGTTCTGGACCGGCCGGGTTTGATCCTGGATGCCTACAGAGACTGGGCCTCAGACAGGGTCAAAAATGAGGTGGTATTGGCTTATGTCTCCATGCATGGCTCCACCCGGATCATGGCCGATCATTTTGTCGAGGCTCTGATCTCTCGAGGGGTAGCGGTGAGGAGATTCGATCTAACCGATTATGACCTGGGAGATCTGGCCGAGTCCCTGGTTGATGCGGCTACCATTGTAATCGGAACCCCAACTATGCTCGCCGGAGCCCATCCTCTGGCCCTTTATGCCGCCACACTGGCCAATGCCCTGCGGCCCAAGACCAGGTACGCCTCCGTCATTGGCTCTTTAGGCTGGGGAGGCAAGATGCTGGAGCAGATCACAGAGAGCCTCTCCGGCCTTCAGCTTCAGTTCCTGGATCCGGTGGTGGCAAAGGGCAGGCCCAAAGAGGCCGATTTCGCTGCCCTGGATCGCCTGGCCGATGAGATAGCCTCCCTGCATCAGAAGCTGGCTGAGTGAGAATCAAGGCAGATCTCTATCTGCAGGGCATAATCTTGCTGCTGAAGAGCGGATCGGGCAGAGATAGATGCAGGATCTCTGACTTCAGGCCATGATTTCCGAGTCTCTGATCTTCTATGCGCTGGTACTTCTGGCGACGGGGATAGCAGTAGGCTTTTTCTGCGGCCTTCTGGGGGTGGGGGGAGGCTTTCTCATGGTGCCGATTCAGATCTGGCTCCTCTCCCTGCAAGGAGTTGAGGCTACCCTGGCCACCAGAATTGCCTTTGCCACCTCTCTGGCCGTGGTGCTTCCCACGGCTATTTCCGGCTGCAGAAAACACTCCTGCTGGGGAGTGGTCCTGTGGCAAGAGGGGGTGATCATAGGGCTCTTCGGGATGCTGGGCGGCTTTTTAGGGGGGACCATAGCCTCTTATGCACCCGGAGAGCTTCTCAGGATGATCTTCGGAATTATCGTCATACTTGCGGCTGCAAGAATGCTGTTTGTCCCCCATTTCCAGACCTGGCAAGAGCCTCATAAAAGGCCGAAAAAGAGCATTATCCATTATATGATCTGGGGGGTGGCGGTGGGGGTTCTATCCGGACTGACAGGCATCGGAGGTGGATTGATGCTGGTTCCGATAATGATTATTGCCCTGGGCTTTAACTTGTATCAGGCCATTGGCACCTCCTCTGTAGCCATATCCTTTAACGCCCTGGGTGGAATCACAGCCTATGCCATAAACGGGTGGGGTTTGGAGGGACTGCCCAGTTATTGTTTGGGCTACATCGACCTTCTGCAGTTTCTCCTTTTGGCCGCAGGCAGCATATTGGCTGCCCCATGGGGAGCAAAGATTGCCCATCGATTGCCGGCAGATAGGCTCAAGCATATATTTGTGATATTGATGTTCTATATAGGGCTGAAGATGATAGGAGCCATAGAGTGGGCTGGACTATAGAAGATGAGATTGAAATCGAGCCCTTTGCTATGGCGGAAAGGAAGGACAATGATCCCTGCCCATCTCTTCAGGACGGGGGGGGTCAAGTCCAATAGCTCATCTCTTCAGGACGAGGGGGTCAAGTCCAATGGCTCATCTCTTCANNACGGGGGGGTCAAGTCCTAATAGCCCATTTCGCTGCCGGCTGCTGGGCGCACACTTAATAATAGATCCTTTTATCTCTCACCAAAAGACCTAATTACCTTTGC
Source organism: Methanosaeta sp. UBA80 (assembly GCA_002505805.1). Taxonomy (GTDB): domain Archaea; phylum Halobacteriota; class Methanosarcinia; order Methanotrichales; family Methanotrichaceae; genus Methanothrix. Next base: position 18,972 of record DAWB01000212.1, read on the forward strand.
CTCGAATTAAGTATCACCCATGCTCTGTAAACTGCAGCGCAAAACCAGAGAGGGAGAGGTTGATTTTGGCAGCAGCAAGCAGCAAATTTCCCAGGTTTAAATCGGGCATTCCCGGTTACGATGAATTGATCGGCGGTGGCTTTCATAAAGGAACTGTGAACACAATCACCGGTTCCTCAGGCACAGGCAAGACGGTCTTTGCCAGCCAGTTCATCCAGTATGGAATCAAGAATGGCGAGAGGGGGATGATCATCACCCCATCCGAGAGCTCAGAATACCTCAAGAGAGAGATGATGGCCTCCTTCGGCTGGGACTTCTCGGCCATGGAGGACAGCAGGATGCTCTCGATAGTCGATGTCACCGATCCGGTGCTCCGGCTGCAAAAAAGCATCGATGTGGATCCGGTGGATTTTCTGATCAACTTTAGAAAGCTGGTGGAGAGAAAGCTGGAGGAGATCAAACCCCAGCGTCTCTTCATAGACGATCTGACTGCCTTCTTCATGGCTGTGGAGGCCCCCTTCAAGATACGTTCTCTCACCGATGACCTCTTCGGCATCATCAGGAGCAGCGGTGTCACCGCCTTGGTCACTATAGGCACCGCCTTTGGCACCAATCAGTTCCTGGAGTATGGGGCGGACTCGGCCACCATTCTCAGCCGGGAGCGCATAGGCAACAACCTCATCCGATCCATCTACATCATGAAGATGCGTGGCTCGAGGATCGCCAACACCATCCGGGTCCTGGATGTGTCCGATGACGGCATCTCCGTCTCCGCCCTCTCTCCCTATCCCTGAAGGGGCCGAATGAGGTGTACCAGATGATTGAGAGATGGATGGTTTTAGCAGGAGAAGAAGCAGGCCCGGCCTCGAACAAGATGGGGGGCATCTGGGATGTGATCGATGCCGAAGCCGCAACAATGGCCCGGCTGCTGGCAAAAAAGGATATCGATAGTGGTCTACATATATTGGTGGCCGGTCCCTACTACCCCACCCTGGGCTCGGACTGGAATGCGGGCAAGAACCGGATCACCGACCTTACCGGCCTGGAGAAGCTGGATGCCGGACCGGAGCTGAAGAGGGTGCTGGCATCGCTTCAGGCAGCAGGAATAGAGCCGACGACAGCGCAGAGAACTATAGACGGCGTCCCCATAGGCTATGTCCTCTTCAATACCAATTATTATCAATCCCGCACTGTGCTCTGGAAAGGCCAGGATATGACTCTATCCAATGCCATCAAGACCGAGGCTTTCGACCTGCTCGGCCTGGATTCGATGAATTATGAGAGGGCTCATTACGGCCATGAATACAATCACTATCTAGGCCTCTCTTATGCCATATCCGAATTGGTGAGGGGACTAGCTCAGGCTCCGGAGAATGTAGCGGCAAAATACACCGACCGGGCGGTCTCGGAGTTTGCCAAATCGGTACTTCCCAAGGTTAGAGTCTCATTCCACTGTCATGAGTTTGGAGTCTTTTATGCTGCAGCCAGGTTGAAGAAGCTGGGGGTTCCGGTGAGATCAGCCTGCACCTTGCATGCCACTGTTCCCGGTCGTACTGCCGGCTATAAGTCTCTGGCAAAGGTGGCCCGGGGCGAGGAGAAGATGGAGCCAGGAACTCCTCTCGGTTTTGCCGCTCTGGAGAGGCTGGCCCGATATGCCGATACAGTCACCTTCGTGGGAGACTCCACCATGAAGGAGGCCATGCTCTTCTACCGCATGAAGGGCATTGTCATCAGAAATGGAATTGAGGTGGAGGCCCGGGAGATAGACTGGGAGAAAAAGGATCGATGCCGGGATAGGATCCAGCAGTTTTTATCCGACAGCCTCTATCAGTATTGCGACGGCAAGTGTGTGAAGAAGGAGAACATAATTCCCGTATTCACCATCTCCCGCATTGAGGTTGAGAATAAGGGATATCATCAACTCCTGGATGCCCTCATGCTTCAGGATCATCTGCTCAAGCACCGCCTGACCGGCCAGCGAAGGGGCGAGGAGGTCAGAGTGGTATGCTTCCTCATCGCCGCCCATGGTCCTAAAAATAAAGACAAGCTTCCGGAGGGATTTCCCATCAATCTCACTCCCGAGATACTGGTAGGCGAGGAGATCCGCCTGGAGAATATGATCGAGGAGCGGGATCTGGATGAGAAGGAGCTCATATCCGGGAGAAGGATGGTTGCGGCCATGCTCTATCCTCAATGGGTGGGACCGGACGATGGGGGTCTGGGCATGTCTGCGGATGAGATCATGGCCGGCTGCGTGGCAGGAATATTTCCCTCTCAATATGAGCCATTCCTTCTCACCGCTCTCGAGGCTGGCCGGGAGGGCACACCCAGCATCGTCAGCCGGGCAGCGGGATACAGCGATGCCCTGAAGAAGATCAAGCATCGCGTGCCCGGACTGGGGGGAGTGGTGGTTGTGGACAACATCGATGCCCAGCCCCAGGAGACGGTGCTGGATTATGCTCTGGCCCTGGATTACTTCACCTGGACTTATCTGGACGATGAGGTCAAATACCGGCTGCTCTGCGAGGAGTCCTTCTCCCTGGCCAAGCAGTTCAGCTGGAAGGAGCCGGTTTTAGAGTATTACAGAAGTCTGGTGGCTTAGCTGGATAAGGGGATATTGCTATGAAAATTGCTTTTTTGAGCCTGGAATTTCCGCCTCGAATCTATGGTGGGCTGGGGGTATATGTGGATGAGATATCCAGACAGATGTCTGCTTTAAGCCAGAGCATCTCTGTATTTACCCCGGGGGACGGACAGCTTCCCCGGCAGGAAAAGATGGGTGGAGTAGAGGTCTTCCGCACCAGTCCCGTGGCCATCCGGGATGGACTGGACATCTTTCTCTCAACAGAGACCCTGGCCTGGGGAGAAGGTCGACGCTTTTTGGAGGATCTTTTAAGCATAAACCTGCAATCTGCCGCAGGAGTCATAGAAAACGGACCATTCGATATCTGTGTGGCTCATGATTGGCTGGGCCTCTGGGGGGGCATGGCGGTTAAGAGAGAAGGTCTGCCGCTGATCTTCCATGTGCACGGCCTGGAGACAGGCCGCTCGGACCACCCTAATCCGCAGATTGTCTGTTTGGAGAGGCAAGGCGCTCTGGCAGCAGACAGCATAATAACCGTCTCAGAGGCCATGAAGAGACAGATAAAAGAGATGGGAATATCAGGAGATAAGATCTCCGTATGCTATCATGGTGTCGACTCCCAGTTTTTCGATCCTCAAAGGGCAGATGCGCTGTCTCTGAAATCATTGAGGCGGAGATACGGCTTTGCTGATGATGACATCATAATTCTCTTCCTGGGAAGGCTGGAGCCGATAAAAGGGGTGAGACAGCTTATAGAAGCATTTCCCTCCGTCCTCTCCCGCCACCCCAAAGCCAGGCTTCTTCTGGTGGGAAGAGGCAGCCTGGAGGACTGGGTCAAGCAGGAGCTAGAGCGCCTGGGCAATGGCTGTGCCAGACTGGTCACTGATTTTCTCAGCCCCATGGATAAGATGCATCACTATGCTCTGGCGGACATATGTGTCTTTCCCAGCATCTATGAGCCCTTCGGCATAGTGGCCCTGGAGGCTGCGGCCATGGGAAAGGCGGCCGTGGTGGGTGCCGCCGGCACATCCGGCCTGGCGGAGATAGTTCAAAATCCGGCCACCTCAAAGCCTACCGGTGTGCATGTCGATGCCCGCCGTGCTGAGGATATCGCTTGGGGCATAAATCTGGCCCTGGAGGACGCAAAACGGCTGATCTCCTGGGGAGAGAATGCCAGAAATCTGGCGCTGTCAGAATTCACCTGGCAGAGGGCAGCAGAAAAGACCCTGGCCATCTACAAAGATGTAGCATGATGGCTGCGATCAGGGCTTGAATCAGTGGATCAGGAGAAAAAACTGAAGAATTAAGCTGGCTGATGAGACTGGCGGGCAAGGCTGGATCTAATTGCCGAAAAGTTCATCAATTATCCAGCTCTTTTTCTAGCTGGAATCAGATCAATTCATTCAGGAAATAGCTTATGGGGCTGGAGATGAGCATATGGATCAGATGAATTAAAGGCCCGTTAACTGCCCCGTGGGGATAAAAAATCATAAGCAAGAAGTGGCCTGCAAGGCGATAATGCTCTGGAGAAAAGATGCGAATTGGAATGCTCTCCTGGGAGAGCTTATACTCGACTAAGGTAGGAGGGGTGGCGCCCCATGTATCGGAGATATCGGAAGCTCTGGCCAGGAGAGGCCATGAGGTTCATATCTTCACCCGCCGGGGGGATTTTGAGTCCTACGACAAAATCAACGGGGTACACTATCAGAGGGTGGACTCAGACAGCTCAGGCGATATCCTTTATCAGATGGACCAGATGGCAGAGGCCCTTTACCATCGTTTTGGCGCAGTACAGCAGCTGTTTGGGAAATTCGATATCGTACATGGCCACGACTGGCACCCCGTGCTGGCTTTAACTCGGATCAAGCGCGACTATGGCCTGCCCTTCCTGCTGACCATGCACAGCACTGAATGGGGAAGGAATGGCAATCACTTCGGCTATGGCATCTCCCAGGAGATCTCCCATCGAGAATGGTTGGGCTGCTATGAGGCCGGCCTGCTGATTGTCACCACCCGTCTGATGCAGGAGGAATTGATGAGGATATTCAGCCTGCCCAAGGAGAAGATCCGCATCATTCCCAATGGCATCATCATGGGAAAGATGAGAAGAGGCCTGGATGCGGGAAGGGTCAAAGAGAAGTATGGCATTCATCCCATGGCACCACTGGTCCTGTTCTGCGGCCGGATGAGCATTCAGAAGGGGCCGGACATTCTGGTAGAAGCAGTTCCCCGCATCCTTAATAACAGACACGATGTCCGATTCGTCTTCATCGGCGAGGGGGGCATGAGGTGGGAATGCGAGCGCAGGGCCAGCGAGCTGGGTGTGGGCGATGCCTGTCGCTTTCTGGGCTATGTATCCGGCGCGGAGAAAGAGGAACTGGTCAATGCCTGCGATCTGATGTGCGTCCCCAGCCGAAATGAGCCCTTCGGTGTGGTGGTTTTGGAGGCCTGGGATGCCTGCAAGCCGGTGGTGGCAACGGAAGCGGTGAGCATAATCAACAACTTCGAAGACGGCCTGGTAGCCTATGTCCAGCCAGAGTCCATTGCCTGGTGCATAAACCGCCTTTTGGCCAATCCCGAGGAGATGGTCAAGCTGGCCAGAGCCGGCTGCAACAGGATAGAGACCGAGTTCAGCTGGGATCATATAGCGGAAAAGACGGAACAGGTCTACATCGAGGCCAGAGAAAAAGGCCATCCGAACCCTTAACCGAAAGGTTCTTGAATGGTGAGCGCAAGGGGCTCATGTCGCCTCGATAGCTTAGCTCGGTATAGCGCGTCCTTGGTAAGGNNGGTCGCGGGTTCGAATCCCGCCCGAGGCTTATTTTGTGTAATTATTTTGTTCATTTAAATATATTAAATCTTATGAACTCGAATCCCATGGCATTCCAGCCGAAAATTTAAGATCGTCAATCTCGATGCCTTGGATCGATGCCTATACTTTCGCTCCGCATGGTTCATCCTTATCATCGGTCTCATCTCTCTGTCCTTCACCGCTGCCAATAGCGGCATTATGCATTTTGATAGAGGGGGATATAGATGTCTAAGAATCCGGAATTTGCCAAGCAAGCCTCTGAGATTGTCCGCCACCAGGATGCCATACGCTCTGCCAATGAGGAGCTGATCAAGCTCAGCCAGAGGTTCGGGCGAATGATGCCCAGGCTCTCCAGGCTGGACCCATCGGTAATTTTAAACTGGCTTAGCCTATATAGCAAGATCAAGGACAGGTCGAGAAGGGAGGATGAAGAAATGGACGGCTTAAGCCTCAACGAACTGGCCTCCTCCAATCCGGTTTTGCAACTTCAGGTAAGCTGCTATCAAATGCAAAGACAGCGGCTCTGCTTTAAAATGGAGGTACTGGATGATATCCTCGCCGGAATGATGGAGGACCTGCTGGAGAACGGGAGCTTCGAAGAGGTTCAGAAACAGGAGATGCGCGCCGCACTTGACTCTACTATGGACAAGAGCCTGAGTGGCTCTGAGCGTATATTAGCTCAGGTCTGAAGACTCCCTTAGAAAAGGAGCAGAGATCAGGAAGACGATCCTTATGAGGATCGTCCTTTTATTGGCACCAGATCCAGAGATCCAACCGCTCAGGATGAATTTAAAAGCTCGGTTAAAAGGCTCTGTATAATAAAAATATATAATAGAATTCATCTCAACCTAGATGGTCTGGCGGACGGTTTAGTGATAGATGGCTTGGTGGAGATTGGTGCCGTGGTGGTTATGGACGGCTCTTGGAATGGCTTTGTAGTAGTAATGGATGGCCTTTGAGTAGGCCCGGTAGGAAGAACTGATGGCTTTTGAGTGGGCCCGGTAGGAAGAATGGATGGCTTTTGAGTGGGCCCGATAGGAAGGATGGCTGGCTTTTGAGTAATAGATGGTTCGGTTATCACTTCAGTGATTATTGAGATTGAAGTGGTAGGATTGGGATTTCGATCTACCCAATAGCCGCTTGGGCCATTAACATAAACATAGGCATAATTGCTCCAGCCGTTGCAGTAGTATTGCAGGATGTGCCAGCCCGGGAAGTCAGCAAAAAACCATCTCTTATACCATCCCTGGTAGTAGATGGCACCCAAGTATTGAACTTCAAGCTGTCCGTTAGGATACCATTCATAAAACCAGGTTGTGCCTCTCGAGCTGATGTTCATCCATATTGGTAGATTGGCATAGAGGTTGCAGCCGACCATGGTTCGAGGAGCATTTGAGATAAAAAGCTCATTGGGCGTAACATAGCCTTTGGGTGGAAGTACAATCTGATTGTAAATGGGACTGTCAGCAGTTGCTCTTGTTCCTACTGCAACTGGGGATTCATAGGCTGATCGTTGGTCTGCCATTACCAGGTTCTGAGATCTCTCTCCTACAGTAGGAACATAATCCCATGCTATGACCGCAGAAGGCGCTTGCAGCTTAAGTGATTCCGGGCTTGTGGGATATGCCGGCGCAGGCGCACCGCTTGAGGCCATTGTGGAATATTGGACTGGCTGTCCCAAGACCACGGCAGATAGAAATATAATTATTAAAACTGAATATACTATCCATTTCATAAAGGTCCTCCTCGCAATAATAATCAATTTTAGATATAAATAGTTAATCCAGATCGACTTATCAAGGGCATTAAAAGATAATAATAACAATTATTTTAATAATTATCTTTAAAAACTTTAAAATAAACGCCCCTAAGGCAGACACCTCAAGGTGGCGGATCCTTTCGGTGGGCTTGCAGGCCGTGCAATCGACAAAGCTTAAATGAATCGCAGCCATGGAACCATCCATGGACATAGCCTCCAGATTGATCCAAAAGCTCGGT
>DAWB01000212.1:26397-26668 GCA_002505805.1 Methanosaeta sp. UBA80
AGCTGTAGAGCCGCTCTGCCGGTCTATGCTCAATGATCCCGACCATGTGGTTCGCGAATGGTCCGCTGCTGCTCTGGAAGCCATAAAGAGCAATGATGCCATCCCTGCACTGGTCTTGGCTCTGAAGAGGGACAGCTCCAAAGACGTTCGCCTGCGGGCGGCTGTTGCTCTGCGCTCCCTGGGTGCCACGGAGGCTCTGAGGGATCTTCTCAATTACTCCGATCCGGAGATCAGGGGCATGGCTGTCACCGGCCTGGCCAAGATCGGACAC
>DAWB01000212.1:26737-27329 GCA_002505805.1 Methanosaeta sp. UBA80
GAAAGCACAGTTCGCTCCGAGGCTCTCAAGTCCCTGGGAAAGATCAAGGGGGAGAAAGCCTGCGATATGGCTCTGCCTTTTCTGAATGACCGGGATTGGCAGGTTCGATATACGGCAGTGACATCGCTGGGTGAGATCGGCCACAATAAAGCGCTCTCTGCTCTGGTTGAGGNNGAGCCTGGGCGGCCTGGAGCCTGGGGGAGATCGGAGATGAAAGAGCCATAGAGCCCTTACAGCGGGCCTACAAAACTGCTCCCACCGAGGTGATGAAAAAGGCCAGAGACTCGCTTGAGGAGATATTTGGAGTTGAAGTCTAGCGGAGATAAGGATGACCGGATTTTAATCGAGGAGAAGTAGGCTGATCGATTTTTCTGTTTTTATACCCTTGATCTGCATTCAGCATCCAGAAGGCTGCTAGCACATAAAGACAGATCCACTCTTGGATGATTGGTGCGGGAAAGACGCTAAAGAAAAATAGATTTAGCAGGTTTGGTTGCCCAAATCCTGCCCCATCCAGTCAGTATCTTCTGGGTGGCCGAGCGGGCTTATGCTTCTGATAGCAATCGCTGCAGTAAACCGGCCTGGATCCATC
>DAWB01000103.1 GCA_002505805.1 Methanosaeta sp. UBA80
CCCCAGCAATCCCAGGCTCGGCTACAGCGTGGCCAAAATGGTCATTCACGCCGGAAATGAGAGCCAGGAGAGCTGGGATACAGGAATGCCCTTTGATATCAATCCCAATAAAGCGCCCTACAGCATTGTGGTTGACGATAGCGTGGAGTTCATGGCCAAATACAATGGCCAGGCTGTAAATGCCACCTACTCTGCATTCCCCAACCATAATCTGACGAACGTTAAGACCGGGTCCACGGGAGAGGATGGGTCCTTTGCAGTTGACCTCAACGAGGGAGGACTCTGGCAGGTCAGCGCCAGCTATGATATCAACGAGCCGGCAACCTGGACGGCAACCATGGAGAGCGCCGGTCACTATAAGATTGGAGACGAGGTGCCCTACAACACCACCCGATACAGTACCTATATGTCGGTCTATGTGAAAAAGTAGAGGGTATTCCATTAAATTTTTTTTATCACCGCAAAGAAATATGATTTAATCTGAACATGAAAAGGCTTTTTAACACTAAAGCATATCAATTGATGTGGTAATATGAAGACGCTTGCATTGCTAATCCTGCTGGGTCTGATGCTACCCATAGCGGTAGCTCACCAGCTTTACGCTGAATTTCCCCAGAGTCTGGACTCTGAAACATCAGCCGAGTTCTGGATCGCTTACGGCCATGGCGGCTCTGCCGACACGAAGATCGATTCACTGCCTGTAGCCCAACTGATCTCGCCGGTCGGCAGCACAAAGGATATTGAAGTTGTGCCATTCCAGGATGGTTTGAAGGGCTCAGTCTCTCTCGAAGAGCCGGGATGCTATTTACTGGACCTGCAGATGATGACCACCTTCTTTGATCCAGCCTCATTTGGATCCTCGGGCAGCAAGAGCCTGGTGGAGAAATTTGGCCGAGTACTCCTGCCCTACCAATCAGGTGAGGGCTATCAGTGGTCCAGCGGGACCGGTCTGGAAATCGTTCCCCAGACCGACCCCTATCAACTCAAATCGGGAGAAGAGTTCCGTGTCCGCGCTCTCTGGAATGGCAAGCCCGTGCCTGGCAGCTACAGCGCCGTAATAAACAGACATCCCGATGACGTACTGGTGGTCCAGCACGTTCAGGATACGGAGTTCACCGGGGAATCTGACGATGGCAGCATCAACTTTGAGACGGGCCAGCCAGGATTATGGGTATTGAGCTATGAGGCCACCATCGATGAAAGCGGAAGCTGGACGGCTGTTGCTGATGATCCATCTGGGAACTATAAAAAGGGCGATAAGCTCATTTACGATGAGATTGCGCCCACCGCTTATCTCACATTCTGGGTAAGCGAATAAACTTAAAGAGGCGAGGAATGGTCCATATATCCGATGGCGTCCTGCCCCCGGCCATGNNTCCTCCTCACTGCCATACTGCTCTTCTTTTCTCTCCGGGGCATGAAGGCAGAGGAGATTCCAAAGATCTCATTGATCACAGCAGCGCTGTTCGTAGCCAGCCTGGTCCACTTTCCTGTGGGCCCGACATCGGTACATCTGATCATGAATGGCCTCGCCGGTATATTGCTTGGCAGGAGGGCCGTTGCCGGTGTCTTCGTCGCCCTCACTCTGCAGGCGGTATTCTTTCAGCATGGCGGCCTCTCCTCTCTGGGTGTCAATGCTTTCAACATAGGCATTCCTGCTCTGCTCGCCTGGCAGCTGTTTGAGCGCAGAGGTGGTCTGGCCTCTCCCCGGAGAGAGGTTATCTTCGGTGCCCTGTCGGGCGGCCTGGCAGTGCTTGCTTCTGTGCTGATGGTGTCCTTGGAGCTGCTGGCATTGGGCGAGGCATTCCAGGAGGTATCTGTTCTGGTTATAGGCGCCCACCTGCCAGTGATACTTATTGAAACCGTGGTGATAGGCGCAGCCGCGGGATTTCTTGCCAGGGCGAAACCGGAGATGCTTGTGGATAGGAATAGAAGAGCTTTGGAGGTAGATTGATTTGAAGTGGATGCTAGCTATAACCATCGCCGTCCTGCTCCTAGCCGGGGCGGCCAGTGCTCACAGGATGTTTGCTGGCCAGCAGGTAACTATTGAACTGTTCGTCTTCTATGACGACGGCAGCCCGGCAGCCAACGTTGAGGTCAAACTCTATCAAGAAGATGAGCTATTTGCCCAGAACGTCACCGACGCTACGGGAAAGTTCACCATAATACTTCCCGGGAAAGGAACAGGCAAATGGTATTATGAGATAGAGGGAGGGGGCCACACTGAGAAGGGCTATATCAATATCGATAATAATCAGCCCCTCAAAGGTAACCAGACCCTTCAAGCAGGCGTCCTTGGCTATGGAATTCTCCTGCCCTATTCATTGGGACGCAGAAAGAGGGAAAATGGTCGGGAGAGGACATGAAGGCCCGATATGCTCTTATTCTCCTTCTCCTCCTTTCAGCCTGCGATCCATCCTCTGGCCACCGGATGATGATGGGCTATAAGGTAAATGAGCTTCAGGTTACTGCACTCTACGATGACGGGACCCCGGCCCAGGGCGTGGAGATCGAGGTCTTCAGCGATGGCAAGAGCATAAAGAAAGGGGTGACAGATGAAAAGGGTGCTTATATCATCCGGCCGGATAAAGGCATAGGAGACCTCACATTTGTCAGCTACTCCACAGGTCACAGAGCAGAGCTGGATCTCGACCTAGCGCAGAAGGAGGATGCAGAAGTGGTTTCAAAGCCTCTTCGGGCGGCTGCTGGATTAGGCTATCTGTTAGGGATCGCTGGTTTAGCCATGATCTATCTATCCAGGATGAAGAGATAAAGGAAAAGGTCATAAAAGGCATAGGATAGCATGAGCGGCTTTGATCCGGATAGATTTTCGCGTCTTGATTCACCTCTGCATAACTGGGAGGCGCGGACAAGGCTCATCTCTTTATTTATTTTGATAATATCTATTGTCATTGCCGGAGATATCATCCATGCTCTGGCTGGTCTGGCGATATCAATCCTATTGGTGTTGATATCCGGTCTGCCTTTGTCCCAGGCTGTCGCTTTTATGAAATGGCCTTTTATCTTCCTCCTGCCAATGCTCCTAATCCTCCCCATAACCACGTCTGTAGAACCCTACCTTGACTTTGGCCTGCTAAAGATCAGTCAGGAGGGACTCAATCTCGGTCTGCTTTTTATGATCCGGGGGCTCGCTGCTGCCTTTTCCGCACTCATCATCATGGGAACTGCACCCTTTAATGTGAATATCAATTCCCTGAGCAGCCTTGGCATGCCCAGCTCTCTCGCCCAAATATTTCTCTTCACTTATCGTTATGTCTTCCTTCTATATGATGAGCTGCAAACCATGAAAAGATCCCTGGATTCCAAGGGATTTGAGATGAGATCAAATGTCAGATCAGCTGGTATATTGGCGACTGCTATTGCAATGCTCCTCATCCGGAGCTATGAGAGATCTGAGGACGTCTTCAATGCGATGCTATCTCGTGGCTACGAGGGGAGGCTGCCGTCCATCCAGAGGCAAAATATCTGCCTCATCGATTTATTCAAGGGCGCTCTCATCTGCGCTGCGGCTGTGGTCATACACTTCATCTAGCTAAGATGAGAAAAACAAAAGAAAGCAATACTGGAAGGTTTCATGATAAACAGGGAAGATATAGCTATTGAGGTCGATGACCTGAGCTACAGCTATCCAGACGGAACGCTAGCCCTGGATGAGGTCAACTTCTCCCTAAAAAGAGGTGAGTCCATGGCATTGCTGGGGCCAAATGGAGCAGGCAAGTCAACCCTTCTTCTTCACTTAAACGGCCTGTTGCGGGGGGCTGGAAAGGTCAGGATCTGGAATAAAGAGGTAAGCGAAGAGAACCTGCGATGGGTGCGAGGTCAGGTTGGAATGGTCTTTCAGGATCCCGATGACCAGCTCTTCATGTCTACCCTAGCAGAGGACGTTGCCTTCGGTCCGGCAAATATGGGCTTACCCGAGGAGCAGGTGCGCGAGAGGGTGGAGTGGGCATTGCAGTCAGTTGGTCTCGCTGGATTATCTGGAAAGGTCCCTCATCACCTGAGCTTCGGTCAGAGGAAGAGGGCGGCCTTTGCCACCGTCCTCTCCATGAAGCCATCTATAATGGTCCTAGATGAGCCTACGTCCAATCTTGATCCCCAGTCCAAGTTGGAGATGGTCTGCCTGATCAGAGAGCAACAGAGAAATGGGGCAGCTATCGTCACCGCCACGCACGATGTCAACCTGGTAGCTTTATTAGCGGATAGAGTTCTTCTTCTCGATAAAAGGGTTATGGCGGAGGGCACCGTCCCTGAAATCATGAGCCAGAGAGATCTCATGGATGATCTGGGTCTAGAGATGCCCATAATTGCCGATCTTTTCCAGAGCATGAAGGAGGAGGGGCTATATTCCGGGGCCATTCCCTTCAAGAGAGATGAAGCCATGGAAGCAATAAGAGCGATGCTGAGAATGTGAGCCACGATAGGCTGCTATCACCTGCAACCTCTGGTGATCCAAAGGCTTAGTGTGATTTATAGCCGGAATTTATCCATCAGATAACGTAAAAATATAAAAAGATAGATTGCCCGGGAATTCACTCCTCAGGCTTCAAGAAGTCCGTTCTCAGCACCAGAGTTGCCCGATAGACGGGGCCTACGAATGTCTTCTCATTGGAATCCTCGCCTCTTGGTTCGTCTTTTGCCTCCACCACGCGGGTATCCATAAGGGTATCGGCTACAACCACCCACTCTCTAAACTCATCGGTAGTTGAAAGGTTCAGGCTCACCTTTCCCTCTGCATCGGTTGTACCTCTCATCTTTGTATCATCGCCAACCTTCTGGGCGATCAGCTCGATGTCGCTGAAGGGCTTGCCCTGGTAGAGAACCTGGAACTGGAAGTCGCCTTTGCCCGCATCGGTGATATTGGCAAGTGGCACGATCTCCAGTATCTGTCCCACAGGCATTGAGGCTATGGAATAATCAGAATCAGGACCGGCGATGAATGACTTGCCATAGGTGTGCAGAGGATAGGATCTCTCAACATACCAATCCTTTGCCCAGCCGGCCTTATCGATGGCATCAAAATCGATCTCATCTACAGTTCCAGCCTCCCAATATCCAGTTGCCGGTGGATTGGTGATGATATGGGTCCATGCGCCTCCGCCGTTGTAGGAGGTTATGACGTACAATCCAGGATGCTCAACATCGAAGCTGAAAATGGGGTAGTTGCCCATGGTATCGGTCTTTTCATTTACGATATGATCCACAATGCCCCCATCCTGTCTTATTATGGTCAGGTTGGTCAATCCCTCAGGCATCTCCGAGCCAGAGGTATTATGACCGGCAGCCATGGGCAGGATGGCTACATCTCCCATATTCACAAAGCCGGATAGTGGTCTGACGAATATTTGATGCGCATTCACTGCTGCGGGGGAAAGAAGCATCAGCAGGACCATGCATAGTAAGGTTTTTCTCATAAACATTTCTCCAAGCATAGATAGTGATATCTTATACTTAAATATTGCTACTTTATCTTAACAGATTTTTAAATCTTATAGATAAACTTTTAATCCTATATTAAAATTGCAGCATTCATTCCAGAACTGGAAGAGCCAAATTAAGTCTTATGCATTGCATCGAAGGTTATCGCTTCTCCCACACAGAGCCCATGGTTTATCTTCAGCTTCATTCGGATATATCTATCTCCGCGTCGGACGCCTATTTGGGTGCTCTCCTTTTGAGCAGTAGCGCTTTCTAAAATTACAATGCATTTCTCATCAATAGATCTTAATCCATCCAAATTATGGTTATCATTGTCAAGAAAGACGGCTGTCACCAGATCAAAATCTCTGTCGCAACAGCTTTTTCGAATATCTGTGATCATCAATGGTGTCATTTTATCTTGCTCCTTACAATATTATCTGCATTGCCCTTTTCAGAAGAGGACTCCGGCCCTGGCAGAGGCCGGAGANNGTAAAGGAGGCTAAAGCTCTCTGTCGCCCATCTCTGATTAAATAGCACTAATTAATAAGTCTTTTGCTAATTGTAATATAGTCAAATATATCAAAAAATTAAATTGATCAGGGCAATCCCCCTGAAGTATGGGGAATTCGATACCATCTGCACAGCCTTTACAATTTATATTAAATTTATATTATATTTTAATAAATATTTGAAATGTGGACTGATTATTACTATACATAATAGATAATTAATAAGTAATAACAAAAAGCACTTATAGTAGAATTATGCTAATATCAGCTACTAATTGGAGAATAAATTATGAACAAAAGATTAATTTCAGCTTTGTCCGTAATGTCCATGATAGCGTTGCTGCTTTGCTTGCCAGCATGCTCGACGGAATATCCATTGACCATCACCGACACAGCGGGTCGAGAGGTCACATTTACTATGCCAGTGGAAAGAGTGATAGTCACAAGTACCGATGCTGCTGAGGCCGTGGTCATGCTGGGAGCAGCGGACAAAGTGGTCGGAATTTCAGATACCGTCCAGAAGAAAGGATACTATTTCCCCGAGCTCAAGAAAAAACAGAGTATAGGCAAGTGGAATGCTCTGGATTTTGAGATGATAGGAGAGATCGCCAAAGGTGGGGAAGAAAATATAACTCCAGACATCGTTCTGATCGGATACAGCTATCCTGACAAGCCCTACGGCATATTTGGCGTTGAAAAGGGCTTAAAGCCATTTGAAAACGTCAAAGCGGTAGCCCTGGAGTTCACCAAACCAAAAAATATGACCCATGAATTAGAGATTCTGGGCCAGATCCTGGGCAAAGAAGAGCAGGCCTCCGATTATATCAACTGGTACAATAAGAAAAGCTCTTCAGTGGAGCAGGCAGTCAAAGGGCTGGGCATGCCAAAGGTTTACGCAGAGTGGAGTTCTACCGCCGATCTGTCTACCTTGGGTTCGGGCTCTGGTTTTGATGGGGTTTTGAGCGTAGCAAGAGGCTTCAATATCGCCAATGGTCTAAAGGGAGATTATCCCAAAGTTGGGTGGGAATGGGTAGTCACTGAAAATCCGGATTTAATCATCAAGAGACAGACACAATCTTCAGACCAGACTCAGATCGGATGGGATTCAGAACCGTCTTCGGATACGGCAAAGCTGCAGTCTGTGAGAAATGAGCTTCTGGCCAGGTCAGGCGCCGGTGGCATTTCTGCCGTCAAATCTGACCGGGTTTATGTAATGGACTGGGATGTGCTTAATGGACTAGACCAGATAGTAGGCGTTACCTATTTGGCCAATTTGCTGCATCCTGAAGTTGATCTAGATCCTGTTGCGGTTCACAGAGAGTATCTTGATCGGCTGGGCCTTGAATATCCTGAGGATAGGACATTCATCTACCCTGAGCTTTCGAGTGAAGATTGATCGAAATTTGCCAAACCTAGAAAACATCCACTTTTTTGCTCCCTTGTTCTTTTCTTGCATCGAGTAAAGAGATAGATCTAATCTGATCCAGTAATACCTAAGCCATCAAGTTTATCAATACTAACTCAAATACATGTGAATTATTATGTCCGAAGGAGTTCCGGCAAAGAGAATCCGGATGAGGGAGGAATATCAGCGATTCGTGAGCCGAAAAGCGCTATTTCTCATTCTTCTCTTGCTGGGCATCGTCCTTCTTGCCGGTGTGGCTGCCACTTTAGGCTCCGCCAATATCAGCGTCCGGGATGTCTACCTTGCCATCCTGGCCAGGTTTTTTCCTGCTCATTTTCAGAGCGACTGGTTCTCGGATACTATAGTATGGGGACTGCGGCTGCATCGCATTATGCTCTCCATAGTCGCAGGCATGGGATTGGCCATCGCCGGGGCTGTAATGCAGGGCATTCTAAAAAATCCCCTGGCCAGTCCCTTCACCCTGGGCATCTCCTCTGCCGCAAGCTTTGGGGCGGCTCTGGCCATTGTCTTGGGAGCAGGACTCGTGGGAGGCGAGTGGCTGATCATCGGCAATGCCTTCATCTTCACATTGCTTGCCTCTATGACCGTCTATGGTCTGGCCAAATACAAGGGCATTACCTCCGAAACCATGATCCTGGCGGGCATAGCCATAATGTACCTCTTTCAGGCCATGACCTCATTTCTGCAATACTTGGGCCAATCGGAGCAGGTGGCAGAGGTGGTCTTTTGGATGATGGGCTCTTTGGGGCGCTCCTCCTGGGAGAAGGTGGCAATAGTCTCTTTTATAATCACTCTATGCTTCCCCTACCTCTTGCTTAAGTCCTGGGATATTAATGCCCTGGGTGCAGGAGATGAGACCGCCACCAGCCTGGGAGTCAACGTGGAAAGAACGAGAGTGCTGTGCATGATGGCGGTCTCCCTTATCACGGCGGGTGTCATCTGTTTTACCGGTACTATAGGCTTCATAGGCTTAGTATCACCTCATATAACGCGCATGGTAATCGGAGGAGACCACAGATTTTTGCTGCCGGCCTCGGCCCTTGTGGGAGGATTGCTCTTGCTTGCGGCGGACACTGCGGCGCGAACCATACTGGCACCGGTAATAATGCCCGTGGGAATAATGACCGCCTNNTTCGTCTATTTGTTCATGAAAAGGAAAAAAGAATTCTGGTAGGTTTCAGGAAAAGAAAACAGTTCTCGCAGGAACTCCGAGATTGATGACAGCTATTCGTAGCAATTTTTCAATGTATGCATTTGAAGGCGAATTCACTCTAAATGCTATAAGATCATCTATAGTTAAAATTCAAGATGAGCTTTAAGATGAGCATATTCCTCATCAAGAGAAGCGTAGCTGATAGAAGCATTTATTAAACATGAATTCCATTATCTGAAAGTGATTTCATATTAAATAGTAAAAATCAAAAAAATATTATAATAAGAATAAAAATTTAGATTAAATCGATGAATATTTAAATCAGCATCTGGAGGCAGAAATGGTAAATATCACTATTAAAAACCTAACATTCAGCTACAACAGCCACATGATTCTCGATGATATCAACATGGTCATTGAAAACTCAGAGATCTTAAGCCTGGTTGGGCCCAATGGCTCGGGAAAAACCACTCTGATCAAGTGCATAGATCGCATTCTCAAGCCCAAGGGAAGCATCCTTCTCGACGGCCAGGAGATTGAGAGAATGAGTCGACAGGATGTGGCCAGGAAGATCGGCTATGTTCCCCAATCCAGCTCGACTCCCCTGGCCACTACGGTCTTTGATACTGTTCTTATGGGACGAAGGCCCCATATAGGCTGGAAAGTCGGAGAGGTCGATCTGGAGAAGGTAGCCGAGGTTCTGGAAAGGCTCAACCTGGATGATCTGGCCATGCGTGACTTTTCTCAGCTTTCCGGCGGGCAGAAGCAGAAGGTTCTCATTGCCCGCGCATTGGCCCAGGAGCCGGCAGTGCTGCTCCTGGACGAGCCCACATCC
>DAWB01000141.1 GCA_002505805.1 Methanosaeta sp. UBA80
TGTTCAGGCTTCCCAGCATTGCAGCTTGTTTATCTGCCGCTGCTCCCAGAGCAGTGACGCTATCTACGCTCATTGCCTTGACCGAGTATTTGGGTGCAGCACCCGCCGAGAAGCTGTATGGCATCCTGGTGCTCTTAATTCCCGCAGACTGGAAGGAAAATTTGTTGACTATCATCTGAGCAGTCAGGCTGTGAGCTGGGGTCATTGTGACCAAGCTGTAATTTTGCAGTTTATCTCCTGCCGTAATAGAATAAGTTTGATTTCCTGCTGCCTGATTGGTATATCCCAAAGCAGGCATTATAACCGCGACCGCTATCATGAGGGCCGCAGTAATGGCCAGAACTTTCCGCATATTGAATACCTCCTTTTCCACTAGCGCATAGCATCTATGACTGTAGATTGAACATCCTCCCTTTTGAGAAGAATTGTCGTGAAGTCTAGTTATTCTTCATATAAATAGACTTTCATGGGCATTGACCGGAATTAAGGGGCAGCATCTCATTTATTCCTCTGGCTTTACCTTGTCCTGAGATGGCAATAGATGCGACCCATCACAATTTATTCCCGGTGCTGGCTCTGAGCCCTCCCGGCAGGAGGAAAATGTCAGTGCTTCCACTTCTGCTGATGCTGCTATCCTTTCCATCAGTCCCCTTCGAAGCTCAGCCGGAAGGTATAAGCTGCCTGCCATCATCTCTCCCCCGGCAAAAAGCCTCTGTAGAGCCGCCCCTTGCTCTGGAAAAGCATTCATGATCCTCTTAAGGCCCCCCGGTCTGGCCTTATAGGTGGAGGAGGTTATATGGAGGGCTCCCGCCCTGGAGACGGCGGATACCAGATCATCTATCTCTGCATCATTGATGCCGGGAATGATGGGATCAATTCTGGCCGAGACCGGTACGCCTAAAGCGGCCAGCTTTTCCATGGCCTTGAGCCGCTGGCCGGGAAGGGAAGCCCCGCTCTCCAGGCTGCGGCTGATGGAATCATCCAAGGTGGTCAGGGTAATGGCCACGCAGGCTCTCATCCCGGCCAGTAGTTGGGCATCCCTGGCCACCAGGCAGGACTTGGTCACCACCTGGACGGCCAGCCCTCTAGCCCTCAGAATCTCTAGGCAGTTTCGGGAGAGGCAGAGCTTTTCTTCCATAGGCGGGTATGGATCGGAGCTATTGGACATGGCCAACAATCTGCCCTGAGGGACCCTGGCCGCCTCCAGGGCCAGCCTCCTCGGAAGGTCTGTCTTGGGGCGGCAGGTCCTGAAATTAGGTATATAGGACGAGGCATAGCAGTAAAGACAGCCATGCGGACAGCCGGTGTAGGGATTGAGGCTGAGCTTGGAGGGACAGGTGCACAGCCGGCTCTTCCAGGGATCGAAAGGATTGAGTATCATCTTAAGCCAATATTGTCCAGACTTTCCAGTCCATCGACATCCTCGATGGATGAATTGAGACTGTAATCCTCGATTACCGGGTCAATCAGGCGCCACTCCTGGCCCACCTTTTCCGCCCCTCTTATCTTTATATTGAGCAGAATCCGGGGGGATTGAGGATCACTATCGAGCTTGCCCAGGGATGCTGCGACCTGATATAGAGGCTGGCAGCTGCAATCAGAGCTGGTGCGCCAGACCCTGCCTGCTGGCACGAGAGCATCACCCTGCCGCAGAGCCAAGAGAAATCTTGCCCGGCCCTCACCGCTCTTGCTCTTTGTCCACTCTATCCCCATCACCAGAGCAGAGATGGTATTGGCAGCGCGGAGGATGAAATCCCTCTCCGCCACTTCCCCCGGCCGGTATATCCCTCCGGGATCTCGAGAAAGCAATCCCCAAGCACCCTCTGCCTCTATGAGGCGGAGGTGATCATTCAGAGTTCCTCTATCCATAAGATGCTGCTCTTGCACCGGAGATATCCCATAAAAAGGCATTTTTTGAGGCGGACCCAGCGCCTCCATCATTTTCTCCCGGCGATGGAGATAGGCCATGCTGCAGACGTCTTTGCCCTCAACAGCTAAAAGATCATAGGCCAGCAGAGCCGGTCGTATGATGCTCTTCCTAGCCAGACGGCGACGGTTGATATATCTGAGCATCTCCCTGAGGCTACAGATTCCGCTCCTGGACGAATTCTTCTTGGATGGCGGATCAACAAAGCCGATCAGATCTGCATCTGCGACAAAATCCGGTTTAAGCTGGCCCACATCCCGACAGAGCCCCTCCAAAGACAAGGAGATCTCCCGCAGTTGAGAGGTGAATATCCTGACGCTCTCTCCTGCCTTATGGACCTGTACCCTCAGGCCGGGAAATTTGGGGAGGTATGATGCGGGAAAGAAACCGTCTCTCCGGGAATAGATCATAAATCGGGCGGGAAGATTGGGCTGGATGGAAACCTCATCCAGCCGGCCCAGGCAGGCCATCTGGGTAATTCGCCCCAGATCGGGC
This sequence comes from Methanosaeta sp. UBA80, assembly GCA_002505805.1. Classification (GTDB taxonomy): domain Archaea; phylum Halobacteriota; class Methanosarcinia; order Methanotrichales; family Methanotrichaceae; genus Methanothrix. The sequence goes on from DAWB01000141.1 coordinate 2,423, forward strand.
ATCAGCCCGAAGGCCCTGGCCAGAGAGGACAGGTCACAGGCCAGGGCAGAAGATAGAGCTTCCATCATAGTCCGCGGACCCAGGCCGGCCTGCATACTGCGCAGAGCAGTGCGGGCTATGAACTTTCCCTCCAGGGGGCTCGCCAGCAAGAATAGACCTCTTAAAACTGCTATCTTTCTCTGATCCGAATCGCTTCCTTTGAAGAAGGAGATGCGCCTCAGACCTTCATATACAAAAAGCGCATCCATCGGCTGGCCGAATAGAGAGATCTGCTCCTTATGCTGCAGCGCTGCTTCGGCCACAAGACCCATATCTCCTTTCTGCTGTCTCTCCAGGGGTAGGTCTATGTCGCAGAGGTCGGCCAGTGCCGCTGCCACGGCTTCCGGGCCTATGTCCATAACCCTACCCTCCCAGCGAGGCCAGAGCTCTCCGGTGAGAAGCCTGACCACCGGACAGAGCATCTGTGGCTCCTCTGCCGCTTGGCGGAGCAGAGCCGATGCTCTATCCGCTTTGCCCCCTCTTGGAGAGCCGGAGATCTCCTGCAAGGTCGATGCGATTTGAGAATAAAGCATTCATCTCTCTATCTTGATTTTTTTAAGTTCCTCGGATCTCCTGGATAGATCCTCAATCATGCCCTCCAGCTTTTCCAGGAATAGACCGGTATGCTCGGTGGTCACAGCGCCGGGGGCTGATGCTTTGATCAAACCTTCCTGCTCCAGAATCCTCAGGGAATATCGCACCTTGTGGCTGGGGATATTTGTCTCCTCCGCAAGCTTCAGTATGCCTATGGGCTCATTTTCCACAACCTGCTTCAGTATGAGCAGGTGCCGCTCCAGCATCTCAAGCTCACCGCTCACCTTCTCCGTCAGAATAGATATCACATCCGCGCCAGGGATTTTCAGTATTAATTTGTGCAGCAGACTTATAATTCCATCGATTGACACGGCACATGCTAGCACGTGTAAGAAAAGTGAAGGAAGGAGAGATCGAATATTTTAGTAGCGTGCCCTGCGAGGCAGGAAGTCTATACCATGCCTTGAAGTAATCCTTCTCCCTGTCTCCTTTCCCAGGATTTGAGGCGAGGATACCCCAGTGACCACCAGCATGGTGCGTATGGTGTGCTCCAGGTTCTGGTCGATCTGGGCTCCCCAGATGATCCTGGCATCGGGATTGATCTTCTGATAGACCTCGTCCACCACGGTCTCGGCATCGGTTATGGTCATATCCGGTCCGCCCACTACATTGACCAGGGCGGAAGTGGCTCCGGATACATCTACATCCAGGAGCGGGCTCCTGAGAGCCTTCATCACCGAGTCGCGGGCCTTCTCCTCGCCATCCGCCTCACCCATACCGATCATGGCCACGCCCCCATTGGTCATCACCGTTCTGACATCGGCAAAGTCCAGATTGATAAGACCGGGGCGGGTGATCAGCTCGGTGATGCCCTTGACCGAGCGCATGAGCACCTCATCCGCTACCTTGAATGCGGCCTGAAGAGGAAGGTTGGGTACCACATCCAGGAGCCGGTCGTTGGGAACCACAATGACTGTATCCGAGACCTCACGAAGCCGAGCCAGGCCTGCTTCCGCATTCTGCATCCTTATAGAGCCCTCGGCGCTGAAGGGAATGGTGACTATGGCGATGGTCAGAGCCCCAGCCTCCCGGGCCGCCTCAGCTACCACGGGAGAGGCCCCTGTTCCTGTGCCGCCGCCGAGACCGCAGGTGACAAAGACCATATCCGCGCCATCCACAGCCGCTCTGATCTCATCGATATCCTCCTGGGCCGCCTCTTCTCCTATGATCGGAAGGCTCCCCGCTCCCAGACCCCGTGTGGTTCGTCTGCCGATAAGAAAACGCCGGTCGGCATTGATATGCAAAAGATGCTGAGCATCGGTATTGATGGCATAAAGCTCTGCACCCTGGATACCGCATTCTGCCAGGCGATCTATGGTGTTTGAGCCGCCTCCACCGCATCCAATCACCCTGATTACCGTGGTCAGTTCCTCTAAAACCGAGACCAGCTCTTCATCGCTCTGAATGATACTGGTGGGCTTGATCCTTCTCTCGGCCTCAGATCTGCCCAGGGCCTCCTCGATGATATACTTCATCTCCTTCCCCGTCCGCTCTTTTCTGTTGTATTCTTCCCTTTAATTAGTATATAGTTTTTTGCATAGAGAAGAAATATATCTTTTAAAAATAAGCTGCACAGGGCCATTTTCGGACATGAAATCAGATCCGAATGCCCATTTCAGACTCAATGGCAATTTTTAATTTTGTAAATTTTATATTAATTAGCCTTCAAGGATTTGAGCATCTCAATCTGCTTCATTATTCTCTCGGATTCCTTTGACTTTTGTTCTTCCAGCGTCTCCACAATCTCAGAAAGGCTCTTGTTCAATCGATAGATGCGATAGGGTCGGCCTTTTCCCGGATTCTTCTCGTCTCTCTCCATAACCCAGTCCAGCCTTCTAATCTCACGCATGGCAATGCTCACTTCCGGCTGGCGGAGATCCGAGCCGATTTCTATCTCGCGAGATGTCGCCTCAGTCACTGCAGCCAGATAGGTCAGAACCTTGGCCACATTTCGCTTTAAGCCTATCTGGATCAAAATAGAGGCGAATTCATCGCGCCCGACCTTCTGGTCTGAGGCGTCTATGGTATCCAATGCGGTCACCAATCGCTCAAAGAGCGATGAGATATATATAAGTTTCGTTAAAAATAATTCCATTGAGAAGTAAATCTCCATTTCTTATTAATTATCTTAAACATAAAAATAGAATACGGCAGCCGTCAAGCTGATGATATAGCAGCTTTTACATATCACCATGGATGAGATATACCTGGATGATAGCTATCTCTGGAGCTTCAGTGCCATGGTGATGCAGGCACTTGAAAATAAGGCCATTTTAAACAAGACCGCATTTTATCCCCAGTCGGGAGGCCAGCCATCTGATACCGGCATTCTGGAGCACGACAGCGAGATCTTCCAAGTGGTAAGTGCAGAGAAGGCAGAGGGAGGAATTGTCCACACCCTGGACCGGCCCGGATTAAACCCGGGTGATATGGTCTCAGGAAAGATAGACGGCGATCGTCGCTACCGGTTTATGCGCAGCCATACCGCCTGCCATATCTTGAGTGCGGTAATCTTCCAGGAGACGGGAGCCAAGATCACCGGAAATCAGATTGAGCATTCCCGGTCAAGGGTGGACTTTTCCCTGGAGAGCTTTGACAAGTCCAGAATGATAGAATATGTGGAGAAGGCCAACCAGATCGTATCCGATCGTCGGCCGGTGAGCACCAGGATCATATCCCGAGAGGAGGCGCTGGCTTTGCCCGATCTGCACCGCCTGGCCATGGCTGTGCCGGACCGGGATACAATCCGGGTGGTGGAGATTGAGGGCATCGACCGGCAGGCTTGCGGCGGCACCCATGTCAAGAACACCGCAGAGGTGGGCAGGATTAAGATGATCAAGGCGGAGAACAAGGGAAAGGCCAATAGAAGGATCTACTTCTCACTGGAGGACTAGGATGAATATAATGGAGCTGCTGGGCAGATCAAGGATCAAGGTGGAAGGGGAAATGGTTGCCGAGGCAGGCCAGCCCATGATCAATTGGTGCCCCCTCTTCGACAAGGTCCGGGGAATAAAAGAGGTCACAGCCGAATCGGCTGCCGCCAACATGGAGTTCAGGATAAAAAATCACGGCATGTTCTCTCCCCGCCGCAGGCTAAAGATGGACACCTTTGTCGGATTCGGGGCCTCCGAGTCCATGATGACCGGCCTGCAATCTGAAATTATTGACGCCGCAGTCACCGTTTGCGACGGAGCGGGGACGGTGATAACCGCCAATCCCGACCTGGTGCAGGGAATGGGCGGATACATCTCCGGCCTGGTAGAGTCCGATCCCATACCGGAGGTTATAGAAGGCATCCGCCAGATGGAGGGGCATATACTCTCTCCCAAGGACGCCAGAATCGACCAATTGGAGGGGGCAGCCTATGCCGCCGCAGCCGGATACAAGAGATTTGCTGTAACCGTTGCCGACGCAACAGATGCGGAAAAGCTGCGTGAGCTGGAGAAGGCCTCAGGGGTGCGGATTATGATCATTGGGGTGCACCTCACAGGCATCGCCTCTGAGGAGGCATCCAGGCTTCTGGCGGCAGCGGACATCGTCACCGCCTGTGCCTCCAAACACATTCGGGAGCAGGTCCGGCCTCTGGTGCAGGTGGGGACGGCTGTTCCATTATTCGGCCTGACCGGCTGGGGCAAGGAGCTATTGGTGGAGAGGGCCAAACAGGTGGAGCAGCCGCTTCTCATCAACACCATGCCCTTGCCGGTGCTGCCGGAGAGAAAGCAGCCCAGGCCCCTGGTTTAGCTTTATTGTTCTGTCCAAACAAGATGAAAAGATCTGTAGAGATCGGTGAATTAGGTGAGACATTCCATGCAGCTGGGAAGAACGGAAAAAGGAAAGGCAGTGGTCTCCTGGACGGGTGGAAAAGATGGATGCTATTCCTGCTATAAAGCTGTGGCTGAAGGATATCAGGTTACCTATCTCCTGCATTTCAGGAATGAAAAGAAAGTAGGATCTCATGAGATCAATCCGCAGATTATTCAAGCGCAATCCAAAGCCCTTGGAATTCCTCTTATTCAGCGGGGCTTCTCTTCCTATGAGCAAGAATTTAAAAGGGCTATTTCGGATCTTCGAGCACAGGGAGAGAGTATAGATGGCGCCATATTTGGACACATTGAAACCCATAAAATGCTGGTGGAAAGGATCTGCCGGGACATGAATTTAGATCAGATATTGCCCCTCTGGAAACAGGATCCGGCTAAGATTTTAAGGGAAATTATAAATTCCGGATTTGAGGTGCTTGTGGTCAGCGTCAAAGATGGATTGCTGGGGAGAGAATGGCTGGGCCGAAGAATCGATGAGAGTTTCATAAGCGATTNNTCCATCCATAAACCCATGCGGCGAAAATGGGGAATTTCATACTTTGGTTACCGATGGCCCCATATTTAAAAAGAAAATAAATATATTTGGAAGCGAGCATTACTTGAGGGAAGGATACTGGTTTCTTGATGCAGGCGAATTCGCTCTCCTGGACAAGTAGCTATTTATTATGATATTTTAACTCTTTTATTATTTTTTATATTTATCTGATGAATATACAGGATCTCTCTGGATGCATCAAGGGAGAGTGCTCTAGATACTTGTTTTGTGAGAACGATTCTCCTATCTACATAAACTCGGCTTTAGTTGTTCCTTCTAGAATAAAATAAACGGATGAGGTGATCCATCAACCCATCCGTTCTATCGCTTTAAATGGAGTAGCGCTACATATGATTGACTGACATATAAATGCTTTGCTTCAAGTTAAATAATAACATATTATTAGAATTTGTAGCAATAATCTACAAAATTTTAACTGTTATTACAGTTTAATCATAAAAAGAAAAGCTTTTATATGAATTAGAGCATCCTCCGAATGTTGAAATTATGAACATTGGAGGGATTGATATGAAGAAAATACATGCAATAGGATCCGGGGTAATTCTGCTCTTACTTATCACAGGAATTTCATTGGCCGGAAACTTCGATTACAACCCAGGTCAAGAGGCGATAAAGTACAAGCATGAGATGACGGACGATGTCAGCGGAGAGGGATATGCAAAAGAATATAAGAGGATAAATACCAATAACCTATCCCTACTTCAATATTCTCATGGCAGCGGAACCATAGACCAGGCTGATATTTTAACCAGCCAGCAAAAAACAACTCATGACGGTAATACTTACTGGGTCTATGAGTGGGATTCGAAAAAGGGAATTTACACATGGGCAAAGAAATTTGGTGGCGCCAACAGCGTAATCAGCTACACCAGACAATATGACAATATCCAGTCTCCTACAAGGTTTGCCTGGGGTACAGGCTATTACGCGGCGAATCCCATTGGCATCAATTCCTTGCTCAAAGATAAAATCGTGGCCAAGAGCTACCAAGAAGCGGCTTCAATGCACCGGGAGATAGAGTATGCGCATGCTGTACATGGAGATATTGCAGTTGATATAAATTGTACTGGACATACCGTTGATAAAGACGGAGTGGGAATCCTAAACATGAATATAGATGATGATGTGACCCAGGGAACTCTACATATAGGTGAGCTGGTTTCCAATCCGAAATTGCTCAAGTTCAAGCCAACCGATACAACTTCCGCTTTTGGCCACATAGCTGGATTGAAGGATCCCATAATCGAGGTCGACAACGACTATATAGGAAACTTCCAGGTACAGAAGACCATGAAGCTGGAGATCACCAAGAGCAAGTCCTCCTGGGCTGATGACTGGCTTCCCTGCTGCCACGGCGGCTTTTTCGACATGCTCTCATATAAATTTGATAAGCAGTATGCCGGACAGAAGGGAATCTTCGACTGCACCTGCCGGAACACCTCCATCTCAACCATGAAGCCCAAGTGGAACACCAGCCAGGCTCAGTTCCCAACAGAAGATTATAGGTACGTGCCCTAAGCTGGAATCCATATCTCATTTTTAGGAGAATACGACATGAAATCTATCGCGCATATGATGTTAGTGCTGGGGCTGATAATATCTCTGGCTTTCAGTACCGTTATAGCTGCGAACAGCAATGTCAACAAGACCATCCAGATCACAGACGATCGGGGAAGGACCATCGACCTTCCTTATCCCTGTCAGAGGATAGTCTTCCTGGTAGAAAATGCCATGAATACCATGTATGCCGTGGGCGGAGCGGATAGCATATCCGGCATTGGCGATATCTGGATGCCGGAGCAGCGCGAGCCGCTCTTCCGGGCCATAGATCCCGGCTTTGACCAGAAGGTCAGGATCTCCAAGGAGGGAGGAATGGTCAACCTGGAGACTCTGGCCAAGGCCAATCCCCAGCTTGTGGTTCTGTGGTCGGTAGATTGGGACGACGATGTGACAAAGTCCATTGAGGAGAACCTGAAGGTTCCCACCTATGGCGTCTTCATCGACAGCATCGGCGACCTGCATAGACAGGCCGAGATCTTCGGCCAGATCATCGGAAATGAGAGCCGCGCCACAGAGGTCATAGACATAATGACCGCCTATGAAAAGAAGGTTACTGATGTGACCTCTTCCATGACAGAGACGGATAAGCCCAAGGTCTACTGGATGTGGGGCGATATCCTGGGCACGGCCGGCCTTAATAGCACCGCCAATGAGCTGATTGAAAAGGCCGGTGGTGTAAACGTCATGCAGCACTGGAGCAATGAGACCCGGACCATGGAGCATCCCAAGCTGAACCTGGAGTCTCTGGTGCAGCTGAATCCCGATGTGATCTACATGTGGTACAACACCAATTTGGATCCAGAGGATGTGATCAGCGGCAAGGATTTCGAGGGCTGGAAGGAGATAAATGCGGTCAAGAACGGCAAGGTATTCGAGGTCCAAAATCCATTGATATTCGATTTCCATACGCCAAGGTATCCTCTGGCTCTGATGATCATGGCCAAGGATATAAACCCGGACAAATTCCAGGACCTTGATCTGGATGCTGAGATAGACAGCATGTTCGTTGATCTTTACTCCGTGCATTATCCCGGTTTCGCGGCGGCATGAGTTGTTGCGGGATTGGTCGAGCCTGATGCACAACGGTCTAGGCAGATGGACCAAACTGGTGGGAGGGCTGCGCCTCTCCCGGCTTTTTTTTAACAGAAGAATCTGGCTGACGGCTTTCGCCCTGCTTCTGCCCCTGCCTGCGTTCTTAGTCTCCATGAATATAGGCACCTATCCAGTCTCAGGGCCAGAGCTGGCAGAGATCATTTTCTCCAGGCTCATGGGCCACGACCTGAGGCTGCCCCAGGTCTATGATACCGTGGTATTCAACATTCGTCTGCCCAGAATCCTGCTGGCCATGCTGGTGGGAGCTGCTTTATCCATATCGGGCGCGACCTTACAGGGCACCTTCAGAAATCCCCTGGTCAGCCCATTTATTTTAGGACTGTCGTCCGGTGCTGCCTTCGGTGCGGCTCTGGCTATGTCTGTAATTCCCTGGATGCCTTTGCAGGTGGGAGCCTTTTCCTTCAGCCTCCTGGCGGTGGGCTCTGCTTACCTGATGGCCAGACGCAAAGGAGAGGTTCCGGTTATCTCTCTGGTTTTAGCAGGGGTAGTGGTCTCATCGGTCTTTGGGGCACTTTTGGCCATCATTCAGTTTGCCGTAGATGCCCGCTCCCTGCAGAGCATTGTCTACTGGAATATGGGTACCCTCTCCACCGCTTCCTGGTCCAAGGTGGATTTAGCTGCACCCTGGGTCCTGGTGGGCTGCTTGATACTCATCGCTTTGCGCTGGAGGTTGAATGTGCTGGCTCTGGGCGAGGAAGAAGCAAGATCTGTGGGCATGAACCTGGAGCTGTACAAGTTCGTCTTCATCGTCACGGCCACCCTGGTGGCTTCCGCCGTGGTCTCAGTGGCCGGAATCATCGGCCTGGTGGGCCTGATCATTCCCCACATGGTACGCATGGTCTTTGGGCCGGATCATCGCATACTTATCCCTCTCTCGCTAACTGTAGGGGCATCTTTTCTGGTTCTGGTGGACGATGTAGCCCGGGCCGCCTTCAGCTTCGAGGTACCGGTGGGAATTATCACCACACTCCTCGGGGCTCCTGTCTTCATCTACCTTCTCCGGGCAACCAGGGCGGGAGGCTGGGAATGAAAGCTGCTGAGGGCATAAGGGTGGATGAGGTCAGCATGGCCTATGGGTCTTCTAAAATTCTGGACGGCGTCTCTCTGTCCATTGGCAAAGGATCGGTAATCACAATGGTAGGACCCAATGGTTGCGGCAAGACCACGCTTCTCAAGATCATCAATAACCTGCTAAAGCCTGATCGAGGCAGAGTCTTCGTGGAAGGGAGAGAGGTGAACTCCATGCCCGCTCACCGCCTGGCTAGGATTATGGGCTATGTGCCGCAAGGGCATAAAATTTCTTTTCCCTTCAAGGTTCGCGATGTGGTGATAACGGGCAGGATGCCCTACATCCCTGCTTTCTCCTCACCCAAGAGAGAGGATCTGGAGAAGACAGAGCAGGTACTGGCTCTAACCGGAATAAGCGGCCTGGCCGATCAACCCTATACCCAGATCAGTGGCGGGGAGAGACAGCTGGTAATGATTGCCCGGGCCATGGCCCAGCAGCCTTCCGTGCTTCTCCTGGATGAGCCTACCTCGTATCTGGACTTCAAGAATCAGATTTTGACACTAAAGATGATCAAGGAAATTTCCAGGAGCCGGAAGGTAACGGTAATCATGACGCTTCACGACCCCAATCATGCCCTGATGTTTTCGGACGAGGTGGTACTATTAAGAAAGCTTAATGGCAGCCGGGCAGGAAATGTCATTGCTTTCG
>DAWB01000189.1:0-200 GCA_002505805.1 Methanosaeta sp. UBA80
AGCCGTCTCCGTCCAGGACCATCACCCTTTTCTCCGGCCTTGCCAAGGCAAGGCCGAGGCCAATGGATGAAGCCAGACCCATGGAGCCCAGCATATAGAAGTTCTCCGGGCGGTCGCGGACGGAGAAGAGCTCCCGGCTGGGATAGCCGATGTTGCATATCAGCAGGGCATCCTGCTCTGCCGCGGCCAGGCCGGCCAGG
>DAWB01000189.1:232-9324 GCA_002505805.1 Methanosaeta sp. UBA80
CCACGGCCTTTTCCGCCTCAGCCGGGCTGGGGGAGAGATGGGGGATTCCCATGGCCTCCAGCAGGGGAACGGTGAACTGGCCCATAGGCACCTGGCCGATTATGCTCTCCCCCCTCCCGCCCCGGTGGCTGATGATCATGAGCAGAGGAATTCCATAAAGCATATCCAGCGAGGCCAGGGCATTGATGCAGTTTCCCAGGCCCGAGTTCTGCATGAGAAGAGCGGGCCTGCGACCTCCCATCCAGGCTCCGGCGCAGATCCCCACCCCCTCCTCCTCTCGGGTGGCGGGCAGATGAATAATATCCGGGTCTGCCTCAACCAGCCCCAGAAGCTCCTGAAGGTTGACGCATGGCACCGACGTGGCGAAATCGATACCGGCACGCCTCAGGCCCAGATAGACGGCCCGGCTTGGATTCATACCAATATCATAGCCCCCCAGGCCATTAAACCTTTGCCGGGATGATGCAAGGAGGAAGGCCCGGATTGCTCTCATGCCTCCATGCTCTATCCCGATGCAATGGGATGAGACAGCTCATTGACATTCGATGAATATTTATAGATAGGATGCAAAATAGATCCCATATCATCCGGGATGATGGAGTCACTTTCATGCCTCGCAAGCTCATGGTTTTGGCCATTTTGGCGATCCTTCTCCTGCCTGCCGCCTGCTCAAAGGATGCAGCCGGGCTGGAGAGATATCTCAACAGCACAGCTATCAAAAAGGTGGACATAGCATTTGTATTCGATACCAGCAACAGCATGGGAGGAGAGATCCAGGAGCTGAAGGCAATAGCCCAAGAGTTTGCTGCAGATCTGAAGGCATCAAATATAGATTACAGACTGGGTCTGGTGGAGTTCAGGGACTTTCCAATTACCTGCGGCGAGAGAAAGAAAAACCAATGCGGTAGCCCGGGAGACTTTGCCTATAGGGTTATAGAAAATGGCACTATAACCTCGGATGTCGATGTCTTCAGTTCCTGGCTCAAGGGCCTCAAGGCGGGAGGAGGCGGAGAGGTCGGGCCGGAGGCGGTTCTGGCGGCTCTCAGGCATGCAGATAGCGATCTGCTCTGGAGGAGCGAGGCAGAAAGGGTGATCATAACATTGACCGACGCCGGCCCCCATCCCGATGGAAGCTGCTGCAATGCAGAGGGAGACACCCTGGAAGGCACCATATCCGCTCTGGTGGATCGAGGCACCAGGGTCTATGTCATCGGGCCGGATCATCCATCCTTAAAAGAGATTGCCTCAGAGACCGGCGGTCTGTTCTATGAGATCAGATCGGGCTTGAGCCTGCAGCCACTCCTGGAGGAGATAGCAAAGGCCATGAGCTACAGATTCGATGTAGTGGTCGAGGCATTCTGCCTGAATAATACCCTGAAGGCCAGGGCAAAGCTGGTAGGAGATGAGAGCATACCTCACTACGCTGGCCAAACCGAGGCCTGGATGGATATTGACCGGGCAGAAGACAAATCCAGATACAACCTCAGCTACAATGAGACTGATGAGGCCTATCATGCAGAGGTGCCTGATCTCTGCGGACGCTTGAATCTGACCGTATACGGGATGGTCGAAGGCAGGAGCGCGACAAGCACAACTTCAGTAGATTGCGAGCCGTGCCAGGGTAAGGCAGAGCAGGCATCTCTTTCCATATCCGGCCTGATATTTGATGACGACAACGGCAATGCAGCCAGGGAGGCCTCAGAGTCCGGGCTTAAGTACTGGGAGATCCGGCTTGAGAGACCCGACGGCAGATTGGATGCAGCCAAAACGGATGAAAAGGGATTCTATGCCTTCACCGGTCTACTGCCGGACCGATATGAACTGAGCGCAATCGCTCTTATGAACTGGACAGCCACCATACCGGAAAATGGAACCAGGATAGTGATGCTTGATTCTGGCAGCAAGCCGGAGATCAACTTTGGCTTCCGGATGGCAACGGCCAACCAGACATCGCCTATGGCCAATCGGACTGAGCCGGTCCTGGAGAGCCAGGCTAGATCCTGGGAGAGGAAATATGGGGAGCCGGGCCATGATTGGGGAGAGGCGGTAGAGCAGACAGAAGATGGAGGATATATCATCGCCGGCACCAGTGACCGGACCGACTCATCCGGAGCGGGCAAGGGAGATATATGGCTGGTCAAGACCGATGAGAATGGCACCATGCTCTGGGAGAGATCCTTTGGAGGACCGGAATGGGATGACGGCTACTCCCTAGTGCAGACCAGAGAGGGGGGATATGTCATAACCGGTTCCTACGGTGGAGATTTATGGCTGATCAGGACAGACGAAAACGGCAGCGAGCTCTGGAATAAGACCTTCGGAGGGCAGAGAGAGGATTGGGGAGAATCGGTAGAGATGACCGAGGATGGAGGATTTATCATCGCCGGAGTCACCGACCGGATAAGCTCGTCCGTTGCCGGCAGTGGAGATCTCTATCTTATCAGGACGGACAAAAACGGCAGCAAGATATGGGATGTAAATCTGGGAGAGTCTGGCTCCGATTGGGGCCGATCGGTGCGGCAGAGCTCAGATGGAGGCTATATCGTAACCGGCCTGCTTGATGATAAGTATTTGTGGCTGATCAAGTTTGACGGAAACGGCAGCAAGCTCTGGGAGACAACCTTTGCCGGGGCAGGGTGGGCGGAAGGCTACTGTATCCAGCCGATCACCGAAGGCGGTTATATCGTCGCAGGACTGACTGCATCTCTTTCCGGCAACCTCAACGAGGATCTATTGCTGATAAAGTACGATGAAAACGGAAATAAGCTCTGGGATAAGAGCTATGGAGGATCGGATAGGGACTGGGGGGAATCGATACAGCAAACGGAGGATGGGGGATTTATCATCGCCGGAGTCACCTATTCTTCAGACATAGGCAGCGGTGACATCTGGCTGGTCAGGACGGACAGAAACGGCACCATGCTCTGGGAGAGATCCTATGGAGAGGCGAACAGAGATTTGAGCCGATCAATTCAGCTGACCGATGATGGCGGCTACATCATTGCCGGCCTGACGGAATCATCGGGAGCGGGCTATGAGGGATATGAGGACCTCTGGCTGATTAAAACCGATGAGACTGGCGGCATTGCAAAAGAGGAGAAAGATTAGGAGGAAAAGACAATAGACTGAGGGCCGGGAAATTGCGCTTTGCCGGGAACTCTGAAGCAAGTGCAATCGAAGATGCCTTTAGCCGATTTAAGGGCTTTAGCATCCATTTCCTCCATGTCGCTAAATCCACCATAGCAGCAGGGCAGCCAAGGATCCTCTTCTTCTTCTTCCTCCTCGACAGTAGATAAAGTCATATTTTTCTCTATATGGTAGCTGCCCACATAATCCTCATCGATCTCTATCAGAGGCTTCTTCCAGGCTTTCATCGCCAAACCCAGAACTTGCACTTCTTCAGGGGCATCCTCATCAGAGTCTCCCTCATCTGATTCTTCTTCCTCGGACTCTTCTTCTTCTGGTTCTTCATCCACCGGAATTCCTTCCAGCTGAAGGACGCTAAAATGTGCCCGGCCATCAACAAGATCTTCTTCAATGTTCATTGAGTTGGTGTCCGCATCTGCCTGAGCATCTAGCACCTTGTTCAGCCCATGAGCCTGATCAATGCTGTGAGTCAGAGAATTGAACCGATTGCGGTTCTTCATCCAATCCTCTTCTTTTAGGAGGGAATTAAAGACGACTGGATGTTGATCATAATAGCTTTTCCCAATGCCCATGACCAGTGGACTGTAAGCCATTTTGCTGTCCTGTTTAACCTGAATCTGGCTCGTTGATTCTTCTTCATCCTCAATTTCTTCTCCCTCGTCATCGATGGCGCCATCGATCCAAGTCTTATTGCTGTATGAACTTTCGGCATATATGGTCGAATCTGTTTCAATATTGCCGCTGCCGTGAGCCTTGTTTGCTGCCTCCACGCCATTGAACAGGCGTCCTTCCGTCCCGAGAACATCGGGCATTAGAGCATATTTGTAGGAATTAAAGAAGCCAGTTCCGCTCACACTCTGCTCGAAATTGAATTTAAGGCTTTTCTCTTCCGATATAGTAGGATTGTCATATGTCGAATTGCTTTTCTCTAATTGCTGAGCCCTTTCATCTTCCTCTGCAGCTGCCATGCCAATCAGCCCAAAGAGAGCCAGCAATAGCATAATCTTCATCAGATCATTCCCTCCTAAGGTAATCTTTGTTAACACCTATTGCTTCTATTATTTTAAGATATCTGCCAAATATTTAAAAATGTAGAAAAATAGCGGAACTAATCCCTACTAATAGCATCAAAAGGACAAAGCCAGCCGCACAAAGAGAAATAGTCATATATTGAGTCAATTCTGCCAAGATCCGTTCTTTATAATACAGGATTATCTCATTAGCTTCCAATCGGAGTCAATCAACTTCTCTTTCCAAGAGCTAATCGCGAAATGAGAGTCGAGAAGCAGGAATGCAGGACTAAAATCGTCTGCTAAATTGAGGATGGATCTGCCTGCTTAAAAGATCCCAGGATCGATTAGATCTCCACCTTTCCGAAAGACTGATTTCATTTGTTTAAAATTTTATATAAGCATATAATCAGAGAAAAAATGTTACTAATTGTGATCAGGAATAGCCTTTTATAATTGGATAGCATTTCGATTATTGGTGAAACTATGCATATTCCTGATGGCTATTTAGGGCCATACACTTATATCGCTATGTGGATCATAATGATCCCCATATGGTATTACGCGGGAAAGAAGCTGGGCTCTGAGCTGAAGTCCAGGCAGGTTCCCCTGCTGGCGCTGGCTGCAGCGTTCTCATTTGTAATTATGATGTTCAATGTCCCCATTCCCGGAGGCAGCACCGGACATGCCGTGGGCGCTGCAATAGTCGGCATTGTTCTCGGGCCCTGGGCAGGAGTGATAGCCATATCTGTTGCCTTGGTGCTGCAGGCACTGATGTTCGGCGATGGAGGTATAACGGCAATCGCAGCCAATTGTTTCAATATGGCTGTAGTGATGCCCTTTGTGGGGTATTATGTCTACAAAATCATCAGCGGAAGCACTGACATCACCTCCTCCAGAAGAGTCATTGCTGCTGCTATAGCCGGCTACATATCCCTCACCATTGCCGCGGGCATAACCGGATTTATGTTTGGAATCCAACCCCTACTGCATCGCACTGCGGAAGGAGTCCCTATTTACATGCCTTATTCCCTTAATGTTACAGTCCCTGCAATGCTATTGGAGCATATACTCGGATTCGCCATTCTCGAGGCTATCGTCACGGCATTGATCTTTGCCTACATCCAGAAGACGGACAGCTCTCTTCTTTATGGAGAGAGATCGGCTCAGAAGATGAGAATGAGGAAATCAAGCACAGCGTGAGGTAAGACCATGGATAAGACAGTAAGGAACTTAGCCATCGGATTGGTTGCACTCATCATTTTGGCTCCGCTAGGGCTATTAGCGGTTGGAGAGACATTTGGCGAATGGGGAAATGAGGAGCTTGAGGAGAAGATCGGATTTGTGCCCTCCGGCCTGGAGCGGCTTTCATCGCTTTGGAGCGCGCCTATGCCGGATTATGCTCTGCCTGGAATCGGTGAATCGATGACCGCAGCATCAGCTGCTTATATCCTGTCCGCTGTCATCGGTGTTGTGATCTGCGCCGGTCTGCTCTACATCATAGGAAAGAGGATCGCCAAAGACTAGCGCTATCTTTTTATTTATCCGCTTTTTCAGTTTAAGAACCCCTGGCATGTTGATGTCCGATCCCTCTAGTGCGAGGATAATCCGACGATTGGACTGCATTGCTGGGAGATGATCAAGGAGAAGGATGATACCAGACTGGATGAACGGGGTGGATATCCAGCCAGCTCCTTTCTCTGCCGGGCATCATGGCAAGAAGGGATTTGTTGGAAAGACCATCGATGGAATCCTGGGATTTTTAGAGGAGGCTTTTGTATCCGAGAGCTTTTCCAGGAGGGCCGGCCTTATGCAGAGCCTGGACCCCAGGATCAAGCTGCTATCCACTCTGGCAGTCGTTTTTGCCGCCAGCATGATCGGTGAGCTAAAGGTTCTGGTTGCGATCTATCTTCTGACGCTGATGATATGCTATCTCAGCAAGATAGAACTCTGGTTTTTTATCAAGAGAGTCTGGCTTTTCATTCCCATATTCGCAGGAATTATAGCCATACCTATGATATTCAATGTCTTTATCCCCGGAGATCCGCTCTATACCATCATGCACCTGGGAGAGGGCGCGCGCCTGGGGCCAATAGCGCTTCCCGAGAGCATCTTCATCACCAGGCAGGGAAGCCTTGCCGCGGTGATATTCACCATGCGCGTGGCAGCCTGTGTCTCTGCAGTAGTGCTCCTCTTTCTGACCACACCGCAGCAGATCCTCTTCAAGTCCCTGCGCACGGTGGGAGTTCCAAAGATATATGTTCTGACATTGCAGATGGCCTACCGATATATTTTTCTGCTCATGGAGCAGGTGCGGGAGATGCATACGGCCAAGAAGGCAAGAACCATAAAATCCAGAGGGATAATAGAGGAGCAGAAATGGGTGGGGGGACGCATAGGCTATACCCTTATAAGATCGCTGGCCATGAGCGAGAAGGTGCATATGGCCATGCTATCCCGGGGCTTCAACGGAGAGGTTCATATCATGGAGGAGTTCCGGATGAGGCAGCGGGATTATCTGGCCGGGGCGGCGGCGCTGTGCCTAAGTCTGGCTCTGCTGTTGATCTCCCAGGATATCATTAAGCTGTAAAGACGGAATCTAACATGGCGACCATATTTGATTTGAGGGATGTATCTTACTCCTATGTGGGAAAGATCGATGCGCTTAAGGATATCACCCTGAAGATAGAGCGAGGGGAGCAGGTCAGCATCATAGGCTCCAACGGAAGCGGAAAATCAACTCTTCTGGCTATACTCGATGCGCTGATATACCCCTCCTCCGGTGAGTTCTACGCCTTCGAAAATCTTATTACCGAAGATGGATTCGACTCTATCTCTGATAATGAATTCAGATCCTATTTCCGTACCAAGGTGGGATTCGTCTTTCAAAACTCAGATGTTCAGCTCTTCTCTTCCACGGTCTACGAGGAGATAGCTTTCGGTCCGCTGCAGCTGGATCTTCCTCCCGAGGAGGTAAAGTCCAGGGTAAAGGACGTCCTGGAGATGATGGAGATAGGAAAGCTGCGGGATAGATCGCCCCACACCCTATCCGGCGGGGAGAAGAAGAAGGTGAGCATAGCCACGGTGCTGGTCAACAATCCCGATGTTCTCCTTCTGGATGAGCCATCGGCGGGATTGGACCCCAGGACCCAGCTCTGGCTTATGGAACTTCTCCAGGAGCTGGGCCGGGCGGGCAAGACGATCGTAACCGCAACTCACGATCTGGAGATCATCGATCATATCAGCAACAGGTCCATAGTCATGGGTGAGGACCACAGGATCAAGATAGACCGGGACTCAAAGAGCGTTCTCTCCGACTACGAGCTTCTCCTCTCCTCCAATCTGGTGCATGAGCATACCCATCTGCACGGCAAGCTGGTGCATGAGCATATGCACGCTCACGGGCAGGCGCATCAGGCTCACGGTCATGCCCATATCGGCGAGCAGCACAATCATTGAGGAGGAAGCGGGAAGAAGGCAGCTCTCGAGGCTATTGGATTATCTTCAACCTGCGTGTTCCTTTACCATTTTTAAAAGTTTGACAATTTGTTTTTCATCAATTTCTTTTTCAGATTTTATCTCGATTATTCTCATAGTCTTTCCACTGCCCTTAAATAAAGCAATCTCTTCCTTTGACAATTCCTTAATGGAAAACCCAAGATTGACATGGGTTTTAAGTGCAACAAAATAATATTTTCCTCCGGCATATGAAGGAACGCCCCATTTCATTTTTTCCTTAATATCTGGAAATGTTTTGAAGATAATTGTTCTTAATTTCATACAAATTTCTTTTTGAGGTGATTTTTGAGTTTCTATGTATTCATCAACTTTTTTGTCAGACATATTAAATCAAACATTCCAACAAATCATGACCAGTGCGTATATCTTTCGGTCGGCGGCTTCGATCTGCCGCTAGAGCGCCGTTTGATCATGCAGCGTGCTGGCTTCCAGCTAAGGGCTCAATGCTCCGCCACCTTCCTGGCTGCCACCGCCAGGCCGCGCTTGATCTGCATCATCTCCTCCGGTGCAAGGACAGCAGTTCCTGTGGCCAGCAACCTATCACTGGAATCGACCACCAGGACCTCCTCCCCGGCTCTGATCTCCCGGTCCACCTCCAAAACGTGCTTGGCGAAGAGATTGCCGCCCTTGGCTATGAACGGTGCGGCATCATCCGAGGCCACAACCCTGAGGTGGGGAGGGGGCAGAAATGCATGCAGCCTCCTGGCACCAAGCATGCTCAGTGTCAAGAGGTTGTCGCTGGCCCGCACTGTGGCTATCCTCTCCTTTTCCGAATACAGATAGCGAAGGCGGCGGGTCTTGGAGAGGCTGTAGCTGGTATCACCCGGAAAAAGGGCGTCGCCTGCACCCTTCCCGAACTGAAAGTCGGCAATGATCCTGGCTCGTTTTAGCATCCCTAAAACCTTGCCCTCCCGCTGATAAAGAGTTATGGGTTGCCTGGTTTAAGCTGGAGATAGATGAGATATCACCATAACCTATTTTATTCTCCTCATTCCCATCACCTCTCATCCTGATGAGATTAATTGCAATGCCGGTGATTTAATTGAAACCCCTATGTGAGCAAGACCCAGAAGTATATGCTGCCATCCAGGATGAGCTGGAGCGGCAGCGCAATAACATCATTCTGATCGCCTCCGAGAACTTCGCCAGTAGAGCGGTCATGGAAGCCCAGGGCTGCATCATGACCAATAAATATGCCGAAGGTNNGACCAACAAGTATGCAGAAGGCTATCCGGGCAAGCGATACTACCGCGGCACGGCCAATGTGGACCGGGCTGAGGAGCTGGCCCAGGAGAGATGCAAGAAGCTCTTTGCCGGGGCGGAGCATGTCAATGTCCAGCCGGTGAGCGGCACCCAGGCCAACATGGCCGCCTACTTCGCCGTGCTCAAGCACGGCGACACCATCATGGGCATGAA
>DAWB01000189.1:9380-12855 GCA_002505805.1 Methanosaeta sp. UBA80
GGTGGGCGCATCCAGCTATCCCCGAACCATAGACTTCAAGGTGGTGCGGGAGATAGCCGATGAGGTGGAGGCCAAGGTCATGGCCGATATAGCTCATATAGCGGGGCTGTGCGCCGTGGGGGCTCATCCATCGCCCGTTCCATACTCGGATATTGTGACCACCACCACTCACAAGACCCTGCGCGGGCCGAGGGGAGCCTTGATCATATGTAAGGAGGAGCTGGCGGCGGCCATAGACCGCTCCGTATTCCCCGGCACCCAGGGCGGTCCCTTCATGCATGCCATAGCGGCCAAGGCGGTGGCCTTCCAGGAGGCCTTGACCCCGGAGTACAAAGAGTGCCAGTTCCAGACGGTCAGAAATGCCATAGCCATGGCGGAGAGGCTCCTGGAGAGCGGCTTCGAGCTGGTCTCGGGGGGCACGGACAATCATCTCCTGCTGGTCAAGCTGATCAAAGAGGGCATAACCGGCAAGGAAGCGGATGAGACCCTGGAGCGGGCGGGAATAACCCTGAACAAGAACATGATACCTTTCGATCCGGCCACACCCTTTGTCACCAGCGGAATACGTATAGGCACACCAGCCATGACCACACGGGGCATGAAGGAGCCGGAGATGATCAAGATAGCAGATATGATCACTGCCGTCCTGCGCGATATCAAGAACGAGAAGACCATAGAACAAGTGCGCCGCCAGGCCAGGGAGCTGTGCCAGCAGTTTCCCTTATACCCGGATCTGGCCTGAAGACTGAAAATTGAGATTGCGGATGTGATCTGATTTGATAATAGACGGAAAGGCTATGGCGGCTGAGGTCGAGACAGAGACCGCCCAGAGGGTAAAGAGGCTGGAGAGGAAGGGCATTGTGCCGGGCCTGGCCACGGTGCTGGTGGGGGAGAATCCCGCCTCTCAGATGTACATCCGGCTCAAGCATTCCGCCTGCAACAGGGTAGGAATCAGATCTGAGAATGTGGTTTTGCCGGAGAGAAGCTCGGAGGAGGATCTGATAGAGAGAATCATGGAGCTGAACGGCCGGGCGGACGTCAACGGCATTCTACTGCAGCTGCCCCTGCCCGGCGGCCTCAGCCCTCAGAGGGCTATGATGAGCATCTTGCCGGAGAAGGATGTGGACGGATTTCATCCTGTAAACATGGGGGCTCTGCTTTTGGGCGCGGAGAGGCTGGTGCCCTGCACCCCGCGGGGGATAATCTACGCCCTGGAGCGCCTCGGAAAGAAGCTGGAGGGGGCGGAAGCGGTGATCGTGGGCCACAGCAATGTGGTGGGCAAGCCCCTGGCGGCCATGCTCTTAAACCGCAATGCAACGGTGCAGGTCTGCCATGTCTTCACCCGGGATCTGGCAGAGCACACCAGGGACGCGGAGATTCTGGTCGTGGCAGCAGGAGTTCCCGCATTGATCAAGAAGGATATGGTCCGGCCGGGAGCGGTGGTCTTCGACGTGGGAATCAACCGGGTGGGAGACAGGACGGTGGGAGACGTCGACTTTGAGGCGGTAAAGGATGTGGCCTCGGCCATAACTCCTGTCCCGGGCGGAGTGGGGCCCCTGACTGTGGCCATGCTCCTCTCCCAGACCGTATCCGCGGCGGAGAGCCAGGCCGCTCTGATCTGATAAGGCATTAAAATGTCCCTGGTCATCGCCCTGGCGGCAAGCCGGCATGCAGTTATTGCAGCCGACCGGCGGGCCATCCTCTTTCTGGGAAGCTGCCCGTCCCTGGAGGCGGAGCTATATTCCGGGCAGATCAAGGACGACCGTGAGCTTGAGGCCAGGGCGGAGGCTTTTGGGGCCGTCCTCCAGGTATCAGACGGCAGGGAGAAGGTCTGGAGGCGGGGGGACGTCCTGGTGGGAGAGGTCACAGAGCTGTCGCCCCAGCTGCAGAGGCGGAGAAGGATCTACATTGCTCCCGGGGCTAGCCTGCAGGTGGAGATCAAAAGCGGCCTGGAAGCAGAGCTGGAGCTGGAGTCCAAAGGCGGCGAGGCCAGGATCAAAGCCTGGGGCGGTGTGGGCTGCACCGTCTTCGGCAACCGCTTCACCCAGAAGCNNGAGATAGCCCGGGCCGGGTCAAGGGTGGATCTAAGCCTGATCCAGCAAATTTTTCAGAAGGCAGGGGAGAAGACGGCATCGGTCAGCCGCGAGCATACCATTTTGAAAAGCAACGTCGTCAGGGCTGATGCCAGGGCTGATCTTTTAGCGGCCTTGCAGGCGGACTGCGAGGAGTGCAGCTGGAGGCTATGCGGACTGCAGTGATTCTGGCGGGGGGAAGCAGCCGCCGACTGGGAGCGGAGAAGTCGCTCCTGCTTTTTGATGGAAAGCCCCTCATTTGCTGGACGGTAGAGAGGCTCTCTTCCGTAGCAGATGAAATTGTGGTGGTGGCCAGGGATGAAGAGCACTCCCGCAGGCTGGAGAAGGTTTTATCCCAATTTCTTCCCTTCAGCATCAAGCCGGCTATGGCCTGGGACAGCCTGCTGGGGTACGGGCCGGTGGCAGGAATTGCCGCCGGATTGGGACGGGCAAGGGGAAAGTTTGCCTTTGCCACTGCCTGCGATCTGCCTTTTTTAAGCCCCAGAGTTGTGGAGAGGCTTTTTATCACGGCTGAGGAAGATTCGGACTGCGGGGGGGCGGTGCCGGTGCAGGCCAATGGCTATTTCGAGCCGCTTCACTGCGTTTACCATAGGAAGAAGATGCAACAGGCCTGCGAGAAAGCTATGGCCGCTGGAGAGCGGAGGATTTTCGCCCCGCTGCAGGAGATAGGGATTAGGCAGGTGGCGGTGGATCTTCTCCGGCCACTGGATGCCGATCTTCTCACCTTTTTCAACCTGAACACCAGGGAGGATATGGAGAGGGCCGAGCATCTGTGGGCGAAGAGAAAAGAGAGGCCGAGCCTCAAGCCGATTCTGGATAGGCCGATTTTATAGGTATTCTCTGAGCACCAGGTAGATGATATAGACTATCACTACGAAAAGCGCTATCCTGGCCAGCCACCAGAAGGTGTTCCAGAGGATCAGGGCGGCAAGCACGGCCAGCAGTATAAGAATGAGATTCTTCTCCCGGCTCAGGCCGGAGCCCGGCAGTCTGTATCTTCCTCTGTGCATGCCTTGAAGCATCAACAATGAAGTATTAATCATTTTTCCCTGGATAATGATTCCCTTTCCCCTTTCGATGCAGAGATTTTTCCTCAGGAATTGGAGCGCGAACCAAAAGCATTATACCTCCCCATTCATCTGGAAGTGTCAGGTGAATTTGCTTTGGATAAGCTTGAGCTGGCGATGAGGAACACGGAAGAGATTGTGACTGTGGACGAGCTGAAGGGGCTCTTGGAGCTGCCCCGCCGGCCCCGGGCTTATGTGGGATATGAGACCAGCGGCAAGGTGCACCTGGGGCATATGCTCACGGCCAACAAGCTTCTCGATCTGCAGAAGGTGGGCTTTGACGTAGTCGTCCTTTTAGCCGATCTGCATGCCTTT
>DAWB01000181.1 GCA_002505805.1 Methanosaeta sp. UBA80
GGTCTATCCCTGCTCCTGCTACCCTGAGTCCTGGGGCAGCATCTTTGAGCAGCCCATAAAGGAAATCTGGCGGCGCATGGGGTCCTTTCCCTTCAAAAAAAGCAAAACATGTCCCATGAGAAAATAAAGGGTTTTCTCCTCAGTTTTGAGCATAATTGCCTGATTTTGAGCGGTTCAAAATCCTGGCAGGATTATTATAAATTTTTCCGCGGGGGATTCGATCAACAAAGCTATATAGGACATTAATCGTGAACAATCCGATCGAATTATGGACCTGACACCTGTTCAAAGAGATATACTAACGGCATTGATCAACATTCACCGCGTAGAAGGAAGGGCGGTGAAGGGCGAGGAGATCGCCGAGCTGATTGACCGAAATCCCGGAACCATCAGAAACCAGATGCAGTCCCTCAAGGCTCTAAATCTGGTGGAGGGTGTGCCCGGGCCGAAAGGCGGCTACAAGGCCACCGGGACGGCCTATGAGGCTCTGAACATCGATGCCACAGGAGATGTGGTAACCGTTCCCGTGACCAGGAATGGAGTGGTGGTGGAAGGCACCACCGCCAGCGAGATCGTCTTCAATAAGGTCATGAACACCCAGCAGTGCAATGGTGTGGTGAGGGTAATAGGCAACATCCGGGACTTCAATGTGGGAGACAGCATTGAGGTTGGCCCAACCCCGGTCAACAAGGTCTACATCCGGGGCAAAGTGACCGGAAGAGACGACACTATGAGCCGGCTGATCTTTCATATCGATGAGATGATATCCGTGCCCAAGACGGCGGTGAAGGCCATCGCCCGCCGGGCGGTGAGGATGCCCGCAAATTCCACGCTGCAGGAGGCGGCGCGCATAATGGTTCATAACGGCGTCTCCGAGGCACTGGTGGATGACAGCTCTCCGGGGCTGATCAGCCTGGCCGACCTGGCCAGAGCAGTGGCCGATGGGAGAAACAGTCAGGAGGTGCGGGAGATCATGAACCGGGGCTTTCTGACTATAGACTCGGAGGAGCCCATCTATGAGGCGATCAAGATCCTGGGGCGCACCGGCGCCGGGCAACTGGTGGTCACGGAGAAGGGCGCCCCCTGGGGCATAATCTCCCCGGCGGAGCTGATAAAGACCCTCACTCCGAGCTGATCTCGGNNGTTCCTGTGTGCCCCCCCAGGGCACCTTTCTTTAAATTTTCTATCCGGCTGCCGAGAACTATAGCCGTAGGTATGCTGCTGCGCTCGATGATCTTGGCCGCCAGGGGGTCGACCGGCGAGCGGGAGCCGGCCTTCATCTCCGTGCACGCCGCCTGGCTGGCCAGCTCCTGAGGAGTCATGCGGGAGATCTTCTTGGCCGCCGGGTCCTTTTCCGGATCGGCGGTGTAGACACCGTCCACAGAGGTGGGGATGATCAGCCTGTCCGCGTGCACGTACTCGGCCAGCAGAGCAGCCACGGCGTCCGTGGTCTGGCCTGGCGCCACACCGCCCATGACCACGACCCTTCCCGGCTCCGCCAGGCGGGCTGCGGCGGCGTAGGTCTTGGGGATCTCCTGGGGGGCGGAGTCACCTAAGGCAGCTACGAGCAGCGCCGAGTTAAGCTTGGTCGCTCCAATGCCGATCAGATCGCAGAACATCTCGCTGGCGCCAAGCGCGCGGGCCTTCTCGATGTACTCCCGGGCGATCCTGCCCCCGCCCACCACTACGAAGATCTGGTGAGAGGCGGCCAGGTCCTTTAGAGCAGCAGCATACTGCTTGAGGCTCTCAGCATCGCGGCCCGCCACCACGGAGCCGCCGAGGGAAAAGACGAATATCATGAGGAGGGGCAGGACTGTGAGTGGATAAAAAGGCTTGCTTATGGGCTCATTCGGACCATTCGGCCAGCTTTTGGCGGACAGTCTCGGCATGGGGGCTTTCGATTTGCTCGAATATCTCAAGGGCGGATTGGGCCAACGAAAATGCTTTATCTTTCTGGCAAAGAGAGTGATATGATATGCTCATAGCGAGCAAGCTCATTGCTTCGATCCGTCGGTCTCTGATATCTCGTGAGATTTTGAGGGCCTGCTCGTAGAACTCGATGGCCTTGCAGGGCTCGCCCAGATTAGAATAGGCAAGCCCCAGGTTGCCCAGGTGGGCTTCTTCTGCGGATCTATCGTAAGATTTTCTGGAGGCCTCTAATGCGGTTTCAAGCCAGGGAATCTTTTCACGGGGAGATAGACGCAGGTCGAGAACATAGACACCAGCATTTGGATAGGATTTGCAGAGATCAATTACGGCAGAAGTTCCTTCCAGATTTCTCTCCGCCCAGGACTGCCCGGCCAGGATATTCGCCCTCTCTTGGTCGAATAGCTGCAAGCCCTTCAGAGTTGCTTCTTTGCCTTGCTTGAAAATTTCTTTAGCCCGAGCTAGCACCACAATGTAATGCTCAGCATGACGCAGCTTAGCAGTCTCGCTGTCGGCTTCATCCAGGCGCGATTCGGCGAAATCGCGCGCCAAGTCGTGCAGCCTATAGCGCCCGCCCTCGTTCGTTGCAGAGGGCAAAAAGTCCACCAGGCTCCACCTTATCAGCTCGCCCAAAGCATCCTCTGCCAGCATCTCTTTCATCTCCCAGACCGCTGCCGCTCCAGCCAGATCGAAGTCGGCAGGAAAGACGGAGAGCATAGACCATAGCCTTTGTAGTTCCGGAGTGAGAAGATCGTAGCTTGTGCTGAAGGAGGCATCCACCAGTTCCAGCCGCTTCGTGGCGTCGCCCAGCCTTTCGAGGTATCCCTCCAGGCTCAGGTTTGGCTTCTCTTTCAGGGCATAAGCTGCATTTCGGAGTGCAATGGGAAGGCAGCCACATAGCATCGCCAGCTTTTCTGCATGATCTCCGATGCGTGGAGCTATCTCCAGTAGGAGCTTCCTGG
This sequence comes from Methanosaeta sp. UBA80, assembly GCA_002505805.1. Lineage (GTDB taxonomy): Archaea > Halobacteriota > Methanosarcinia > Methanotrichales > Methanotrichaceae > Methanothrix. The sequence continues at coordinate 2,889 of DAWB01000181.1, forward strand.
CATCTTCCAGTGGCAGCACATCCAGATCCTTTTCTGCCAAACCTGAAAGGGCGAACTTGCTTCGGGATGTTACGAGAAGTGCACAGAACGGCGGCGGCAGGAGCGACTCCACCTGCTCCCGGCTGGCGGCGTTATCCAGCAAGATCAGAGCCTTCTTGCCAGAGAGGACTGAACGATAAAGCCCACTCAAACCGTTCAACTGCTCCGGCAGTGAGGCATCGACACCCAGGTAAGAGCGAATGATATGAGCCATAACATCTTCAGGCTTCAGAGGGCTCTTGCTTGTGCCAAGCATATTCAAGAAAAGTTGGCCGTCTGGAAAACGATCCTTAAGTTTATCAGCAAAAGCCAAGGCCAGAGCGGTTTTGCCTACTCCGCCCATGCCCCTCAGCCCGGTGATGGTTGTGCCCTGGCCGAATTGCTCAAGAAGCCCTTTGATATCATCCTCCCGACCTGTGAAGTCCAGCGGAGGAGGCGGAATTTGATGAGGAATAGGCAAAACCGAGGCAGAACATGATGTCTGAATGATGACCTTATCCGCATGACCAATGTTGGTCTGCGTGTCCACAGATTGGCTTTTTTGGTCGAAGTGCGGTGGCAGGGTCATTGTTGTCGTTTCTATTTTGATCCAATATTCACTGTACCTTGCACATTTCCGATATTGGTCTGGGTGCCGACGCTCTGGCCACTCTGATCAAAGATTGCGTGGCTTAATGAGGTCTCGTTCTTCAGCTCATCGAATAGCTTTCCGATCTCTTCCGCAAATCCGGGATCTTCTTTCATCTTTTCGGCCAGAACTCCTTTGAGCGCAAGCTGTCGTTCTTCTGATTCAGGCAGTTCTTTAGCGCTGGCTAAAGTCTGCTCTGCATAGTTGTCTCCTTTTAATTTCTGAACTACCGCCTGGCAGAGATCAACCATCTTTTGCCCAAGTCTCTCACCGGCGGTTTTGGTGAAAGCTTCCGCGCCCTTGGCCAAGAGCGGCGTGGCAAATGCAGCTAAACTGACAGGATCAACTACCATTTCTATCAAGAGAAGAATTGGCGGATGAGAATGATAAGTTTTTGGATTGCTGAAGAAAAAAGAGTTTTGAAGGTTCTGTTTAAACCTTATCCAGCGCCGCAGCCACCTTGTCGAAGATGGCCTTGATATCGCCCACGCCGAGCACAGTGGCCACTATGCCCCTCTTGTTGTAGTAGTCGATGAGCGGCTGGGTCTGGGCGTGATAGGCATTCAGCCTCTGCTTGACTGTCTCCTCGGTGTCGTCCGCCCGCTGGTACAGCTCGCCGCCGCAGGCATCGCACTTGCCCTCCACCTTGGGCTTGTTGAAGGAGACGTGATAGGTAGCGCCGCACTTGCACATGCGCCTGCCGGTGACCCTCTTTACCAGCTCCTCATCGGGAACATCAATGTTCAGAACCACATTGATCTTCTGGCCCAGAGCGGGAAGGATCTTGTCCAGTGCCTCGGCCTGGGGGATGGTGCGGGGATAGCCGTCCAGCATCCAGCCGCCCTTGACGTCGTCCTTGGCCAGGCGGTCCTTGATGATGTCTATGAGAAGCGCATCCGGAACCAGCTTGCCCGCATCCATGAACTTCTTGGCCTCTACTCCCAGGGGTGTGCCGTTCCTGACATTCTCTCTCAGAATATCTCCCGTGGAGACGTGCAGTACCTTGTATCTGTCGACGATCATCTTGGCCTGTGTGCCCTTTCCGGATCCCGGCGGCCCGATTAAAATAATATTCATTCCATTCCTCCTATTCCCTTGACAGGCAGCAATTGCTGCTTGTGACCGGGGGAGGATTACAACGGCATCTTTAAAAAACCTTTTCTAGGCCGCCAAAATTGAGGCCACGCTGCTCATGAGCGCACCGGAGAGCACCGGTATGGTGAAGTTGTCGTCCAGGCCGCGCCCACGTACCAGTACCGCAACTCCATCGGCAAAGGCAGCTCCCGCCGCACCGCAGAGGTAAACCGGCCAGGCCAGGCCGGTGAAAGAGGCAGTTAGTATGCCGATGAAAAGGCAGGCGAGGAAGGTGGCCGCCAGAACCGGCAGGGGCTTGACCCGCCAGGACAGGGTGCGGGCGGCGGAGGATGCGCCCGCTGCCGCTGCTTCGGCTGCCGGAGCGGGAGAGCTTCGCACATCGCAGTTCTTTAAAATGGAGCCGACGAGGCCGCTCACAGTATCCCCCAGAGCCAGAAAGAGAATGGCGACAATGGCGATCATCTTCGGCAGCAGCAGGACCGTCAGCAGGCATCCCGCCATATAATAGATGTAGCTGGCCACCCTAGTCTTCTCGTGCTCCCGCACCTCCGGCAGGCTGATCCTGCCTTGCAGCCTTTGACCCTCCAGAACCAGAGAGATGGCTAAAACCAATGCCAGGGCCCAGGCAGTGAAGCTCCGGCCTAAGAGAATCAGGCCCAGAGGCACAGAGAGGCCGGAGAGGTGGATGGCCTTGCGCCGCACCTCATGCACCAGACGATTTCGCCAGTCAGAGACCAGTTCAGGCAAGAGCCCACCACCCCGTTCTACTCGCCCTTTTTGGCCCGCTTTCACTCCTTCTTGGCCGCCGCAGGAGCCACAGGGTCACCTGCATCCTGGAATTTAAGCTGGCCGGCCAGAAGGGCAGAGAGTTTGTCTGCCACCTGCCAGCGGGGAACCTTGACCTGCCCCATGCTGTCGCGGTCCCGGATGGTAACCGTCCCCTGCTCCATGGTCTCATAGTCCACAGTGACCTCGAATGGGGTTCCTATCTCATCATTACGCCGGTAGCGCCGCCCGATGGAGCCGGAGGTGTCATAGTCCACCCTCATGCCCCGCGCCCGGAGATCCTGCACTATGGCTTTGGCCGGATTGGCCAGCTCCTTCCGGTCCATGAGCGGCAGCACCGCCACCTCTATGGGAGCCACCGCGGGCCGCAGCCTCAGCACCGCCCGGGCCTCGCCCTCCACCTCATCTTCATAGAAGGAGTGGTCCAGAACGGAGTAGACTATCCGGTCTATGCCGAAGGAGGGCTCAATGACATGGGGCACAATCTCCTCTCCCCGGATCTCCTCCTCCACTGTCTCAAATGAGACCAACGAGGGCTCGATCTCGATATTCTCTCCATCTATATTCAGGCGGATGCTCTGCCCCTTGGCCGCAGCCAGCTCCTGTGCCGAGAGGGCCTTGAGCGCCTCGCCCACCGCCTTGGCCCTGGCCTTGAACCTGGGCCCCAGAGCCTTGAAGTCCGGCTTTACCACCAGCCGCTGCTGCTTAATAGGCTGATCATAGTGCACAAAGACGCTGAGGTTGACCTTGCTCACCTCCGCATGGGCCTTGAGGTCATAGTCGGTCCTGTCTNNTGGGCCATCTCATCCGCCTTGTGCTGCCGGAAGCGGAGCTTGTCTGCCGCCACCCCCACTTCCAAAAGGAACTGATAGGTGCGGGCCACATAATAGGCCAGGGCCTGATGGGCAATAGTGCCCCTCTCCACCGCCTCTCCGAAGGTCATCTCCTCCACCTCCCCCCTCTCCTGGGCCGCCTGGGAGTAGAACTTCATCTTCAGATCGGCCACCTCGGAGAAGCGGGGATGGCTTTTGTCCCGCGGATCGATGAATATCTCCGCCTCGGCCTGGGTGAACNNCTGGCGGGGGGAGATCTCATTTCGGAAGGACTTGCCGATCTGCACCGCGGCAAAGGGCAGAGAGTCCCGGAAGTAGCGCAAGAGGCGGGGAAAGTTGATGAACATGCCCTGGGCCGTCTCCGGACGGAGGTATCCGGCCATCTTGTTTCCCGGCCCGATCATGGTCTTGAACATGAGGTTGAACTCATAAACCTCTGAGAGCTCTCCCCCGCACTCCGGGCAGCCGATCTCATTTTCTTTGATGCAGATATAGATCTGCTCATTGGAGAGGGCATCGGGCACCTCCACGATATGCTTGATCAGGTGGTCCGCCCGGTAGATCTCCTTGCACTCCTTGCAGGAGGTGAGCGGATCGGAAAAGCCGCTCAAATGTCCCGAAGCCTGGAAGATCCCCTCCACCCCGATGGTGGGAGCCTCGATCTCCGCGAATCCCTCCGAGATGACAAAATACCGTCTCCAGATGTCCTCAATGCGCCTCTTCATGGGCGCGCCCAGTGGGCCGTAATCATAAAAGCCGGCAGCTCCGCCGTAAAGCTCAAAGGCAGGCCAGAGGAAGCCCCGCCTCCTGGCAAGCTCATTAACCTTCTCGTTCTTGTCCATGCCAATCCTCGCTATGGATTTAGAGCACGGGGGGTGATTTAATCTTTGTTATGAGACCCCTTAGCCTCGGGATCCGAACTGTTAGAATCATTCACAGTCAGTTTTATATAAGTACGACCAAAAGAGATAAATACCATTAACATTAATTATAGTTTTTAAAAGCCGTCTTAGCCAAGGGGGTCTCAGGTCCTCTTCCTCCTTCCTGACCCCCTGCGCCTCTTTCCAATAAAATTTTCCTCAATCTAATCCGGCTGTTCCCGAATAATTTTGCACAAGGGATGATCTGCAAGCAGTATCGTATCCGCATCCTCTGCTCCATGGCAGGCTTCGCATTTTCCAGCTATGCGGAATGGCAATCAAGATTTGGCTCTATCCTCTCTGAAAAGCTCAAGCTCTCCATTTCCGATTAACGCAATCGTCTATATCTAGGATAGGCCGGAGGAAGGGGTCTGGCGATCCGAGGCAAACTATGTTTTCTTCCCTCCTTTACCCGGATCGCCTCCCCTCATTTTCCAGCTGCCTTCACTGAGAAAAATGATGACGGAAGAAGACAATGTCGAAAGAGGAAAAAAGCAATGGAAAAAAACCGGCTGCCTTTAAGCTATCCTCCACCGCAGCAGCCGCCACCGCTGGAGGTAGAGGCTGTGGTTCCCCTTGCCCCACTGATCGGATACATGATATTGGTATATCCGGTCAGGCTATTGTTTGTCCTATCCTGGGCATAGGCTGACAGATCCAGGATACCTTTATCGGAAGGCCGGGCAGCATCTTCAGGCTTTGCCGTTCCCAGGATGGCAGAGGTGGGCGTCTCCGAGGACTCATTTAAGGTTTGATTGCCCAATGCTGTGGCATTCTGGGTGGCGTTATCAGCCGCGGCACCGAGTACGGTAGCCGGAATGGCATTTGCCGTTTTATCGGAAAATTGAGAGGATGCCCGCAGGCTGAGATCTCCCATATAGGCTATGGTTCCGTCCGAAGAGAACTGGGCGGAGGCAATGCAGGCCAGGGCCAGGAAGAAGGCTGCCGGGACCATGACCTCATATCTTATGGATTTCATGAGCATCGCTTCTCCCTTTTAGTTTATAAATGCGAAGGTTGGCATCAGCACTGGCTCTGGCTTTTCAGCTCGGCTAAAGCCCGGCGCGAGTGCTCCCGCCTCTGCCTCAGACGCTCCTCTGCCCCGGCTATTCCCTTCTCCCTATCCTTTATCATCCTCTCTGTCTCCTGTGGAGCCGGCCCTCCTGTATTGGCCCGCACAGCCACATTGCTCCTGGGATTGAGAGCTATATCCAGATCTTGCTGGGAAAAGCCCCTCTCGCTGGCTTTAAAGCCGGCAATCTCCAGGGCGATGCGGTCCACATCATCCAGCTGGGGCCTTTCTCCCCCGGCGGCAATCCGGCCCACGATGCTGTGCGCCGTGCGGAAGGGCATGCCCGTGATCCTCACCAGCGAGTCGGCAATCTCCGTGGCCGTGGAAAATCCCTCTCCGGCGCTCTTCTCCAGCCGATCCCTATTGAATTTGAGGCTGGCCAGGCAGCCGCTCAGAATGCGCACTGTGCTGGCCGTCCAATCGACGGCCCTCCAGAGATGAGCCG
>DAWB01000166.1 GCA_002505805.1 Methanosaeta sp. UBA80
GGTCAAGTCCGGCTTGCAGACCAGAAGGCAGCTGGATATAGACTACGTGCTGGACTGGATAGCTGAAAGACGAAAAATGGATATAGTATATCTTTAGCTTTTAATTGAAGGATGTTTTGAGCAATGGCGCAACCATTGGTGCCAGATACCAGTGTGGTAATTGACGGCAGGGTATCTGCCAAGATCAGAGCGGGTGAGCTGCAGGGCCGAAGGATCGTCGTGCCCGAGGCAGTGGTGGCGGAGCTGGAAGCACAGGCCAACCACGGACGGGACATTGGCCTGCGNNTCCGAGCTGGCCAAAAACGGAAAGATCGAGCTGGAATATGTGGGCATCAGGCCCAACCTGGACCAGATCAAGCTGGCTGGAGGAGGCGAGATCGATGCCATGATTCGTGATGTGGCTCTGGAGCTTGGTGCCTCATTCCTCACCAGCGATCAGGTCCAGTCCAGGGTGGCGGAGGCCATGGGTCTGGATGTGGAGTACGTCCGGCCTCAGCGCGAGGCGGTCAAACCCCTATCTATGGAGAGATACTTCACCGAGGATACCCTCTCCATTCACCTCAAAGAGGGTGCCATTCCCATGGCCAAGCGCGGCCGGGTGGGGGACTTCTCCTTGGTTCGTCTGGGGGAGAGGCCCCTATCGGAGAGGGAGCTGAGGGACCTGTCCCGGGAGATCTACGAGAGAGCAAAAGTGGACCCGGAGGGCTATGTGGAGATGGAGAAGATGGGAGCCTCCATCGTTCAGCTCGGTCCCATGAGAATTGCCATAGCCAAGCCGCCGTTCTCGGACGGACTGGAGATAACCGCGGTGCGGCCGGTGGCCAAGGTCAGCTTCGACTCCTACCGCCATAGCGGTATGATCAAGGAGAGGCTAAAGGAAGGCCAGAGAGGCATTCTCATCGCCGGGCCGCCCGGATCGGGAAAGTCCACCTTCGCTGCTGGAGTAGCCGAGTATCTATTGAGCTGCAATTATGTGGTCAAGACCCTGGAGTCGCCCCGCGACCTGCAGGTGCCCTCCGAGATCACCCAGTACGGGCCTCTGGAGGGGAGCATGGAGGCATCTGCCGATATTCTCCTCCTGGTCAGGCCGGATTACACCATCTATGATGAGGTCAGGAAGACCCGCGACTTCCAGGTCTTCGCGGACATGCGCCTGGCCGGGGTGGGCATGATCGGAGTAGTGCATGCCAACAAGCCCATAGATGCCCTGCAGCGCCTGCTGGGCCGGGTGGACATGGGCATGATCCCCCAGGTGGTGGACACCGTGGTCTTCATCGAGAAGGGCGAGGTCACTCACGTCCTGGATGTGGAGTTCACAGTCAAGGTTCCCTCCGGCATGGTAGAAGCGGACCTGGCCCGACCGGTTATTGTGGTCAAGGACTTTGAGAGCGGCCAGGCGCAGTATGAGCTTTACAGCTACGGCGAGCAGATAGTGGTAATGCCCGTGTCCAGAGAGGGCAAGAAGCCATCCTGGAATCTGGCCTCCCGGGAGATTGAAAAGGAGATATCACACCATGTGCGCGGCCCCTTCCAGGTGGAGATGCTCACAGACTCCTCCGCTGTGGTCCATGTGCCCCATGACGAGGCGGCAAGGGTGATAGGAAAAGCGGGAAAGAACATAGACCAGATCGAGAAGAGCCTGGGCCTGCATATCGATGTGCGAACCAAGGACCAGCCGACCCTGGCTGCTCCCCGGCTGGAGGAGACGACAAAGCACCTCATTATCTGGCTGGAGGGGATGGCGGGAGAGTCGGTGGATGTCTTTGTGGGATCTGATCCGGTCTTCACCGCCACCGTAGGCCGCAGGGGAGACATCCGGGTGGCCAAGTCCTCGGAGATGGCCAAGAAAATGATCAAACGCCTCAAGAAGGGTGAGGCCATAGAGGTGCAGAAAGCAGAATTGGAATGAGATGCTCTTGCTCCTGCACCATCTTTTTTCGGCAATACAGCATCGGATGCTTATGGTTATCTCTAGCCGACCTCTATTAACGTCTTTTGTCGAATAACCATTAAGCTTATCAACTATAATCTGCATGAGGATGAAGCCGGGGCAGTTTGGCATATATGCTAGGATATGCTGGATAGATTAGCCCTATTCCGATACAAATCCAAAAGAGTCCGCATAAGAAGGTCGATATAAATGAGTTTCAAGGCATTAGTATTATCATCATTTCTCTTCTCCACCCTGCTGGCTGTGACTGCGCTTGGTGTCGACTGGACCGATCCGAGCTACGATGTCGATGAGATGTTTCACTCTGGGGAGAGTGAAGAATATGTGAATCCTGTTGGCGCTCCTACAACTCCCCAGGAGGCCCGCAAACTGCAGGAGAATAAGAGCACTCTGAACTGGACCATGCCCAGCACCCTCTCTGCGGGAGGCAAGAGCGCCAAGGAGTCCAGGGAAGAGGCTGAATCTACAGGCGAGACCCAGACCGTCGCCACTGCTGAAGAGATTGCCGCCCCTGATACAGAGGCCTCAACCGCCCAGACCGAAACAGTCAATGTGCAGGGCAACTGGTTCTTTGCCCTCAATGACAGCATGGCCAGAGAACTGGCTCTGACCCTCCTCCAGGATGAGGGAAATGTGTACGGATCGGGCAGGATCAGAGAGGGCAACAGCAGCATGGATGTAGCCGTATCCGGTACTGCAGCTGGCTCAGACGTGAAGCTGAATCTGGTGTCTACAAGTCCCATAATAGAGTACAAGCTCAATCTCACTGTAGACCAGGACCTGGCTGCTGGTGAGTATCGGGCCTCATCCGCTGGCGGAGAAAGCTGGACGGGATGGGCAGAAGGGCAGAAGACAGCTTAGACCGATACATAGGCAGATTTCGCTGCCTACTAATTTTTGTTTCACATTTCTTTTTGTAGCAGCTATATCCCACCGAAAGCAATATGAGATTTAGAGCCTGAGCCTGATCCCATCATGTCCAAGCTCTCCCCCTTGATGGAGCAGTACTACCGGGAAAAGAGCCGGTACCCCGACGCACTACTATTGTTCCGGGTGGGCGACTTCTACGAGACCTTTGCCGATGATGCAGTCATAGTGGCCCGGGACCTGAACATCGTCCTCACCAGCCGCCAGAAGGACGATGAGGGCAATAAGATCCCCCTGGCCGGCATCCCCTATCACGCCCTGGAGCCCTATCTGGCCAGGCTCATCCGGGCCGGGCACAAGGTGGCCATCTGCGACCAGGTGGAGGACCCCAAATTTGCCCGCGGCCTGGTGAAAAGGGAGATCACCCGGGTGGTCACGCCGGGAACCATCATCGAGCCGGCCATGCTGGATGAAGCCAGCAACAACTTTCTGGCTGCGGTGGTGCGGGAGGAGGGGATAGAAGAAGGGGAAAGAGAAGGAAAAGATAGCACTGGAGACGAAAGCGAAAGAAGAGAAAAAGCAAAGCCTGGCCGGCTGGGCCTGGCTTTGCTGGACGTCTCCACCGGGGAGTTTCTGACCACGGAGATCGATGAGCCGAGCCTTGGCCAGGAGCTGGCCAAGTTCCGGCCTGCAGAATGCATAGCCTCCTTTGCCCTGGCCTGTGAGGGCTGCCGCTTGCAGATCCTGGATAGCTCCTTCTTTTCCCAAGAGAAGGCATCTGCCTCTCTCCAAAGCCGCTTTGGGGAAGGCTGGAGGGAGAGGCTCAGCCTGGCCGAGAGGCCTCTATCCCTGCGCGCCTGCGGAGCTATCCTCAATTACCTACATGCCTCTCACTTCGATGCTCTAGACCATCTGCATGATGTGCGTCACTATAGCGGATCCCAGTTCATGGTCCTGGATGACATAACCCTGCGTAACCTGGAGATCATAAGAAACATCCGGGACAGGTCCCGTCGGGGAACACTACTGGAGTTTTTGGGAAAGACCAGGACGGCCATGGGTGCACGCACCCTCTCCCGCTGGATCCAGATGCCGCTGCTTTCAATGGAAGCAATCGAGCGCCGGCTCTCGGCGGTTCAGGAGCTGTTGAGCGATTCCCTGCTGCGCCAGAGCCTGGCTGAGGAGCTGAAGGGCTCCGCCGACCTGGAGAGGCTTATGAGCCGGGTCTGCTGCGGCTCGGCCACTCCCAAGGAGATGGTTGTCCTCAAGCTCTCCCTGGCCCGGCTTCCTGCCCTGCAGGCCTTGCTGGAGAATGCCGGCTCGTCCTATCTCAAAGAGCTGCGGCTTCAGCTATCCCCCAGCCCGGAGATAGTGGGCCTCTTAGAGCGCTCCATCATGGATGATCCACCTACCCATCTGCGGGAAGGAGGAGTGATCAAAGAGGGCTACGATGCAGAGATAGATCGGCTGCGATCTCTCCTCCGGGACGGCAGGGGCTGGATTGCAGCCATGGAGAGCCAGGAGAAGGAAAAGACGGCAATCAAGTCCCTCAAGATCGCCTACAACAATGTCTTCGGCTACTATNNTTCGGCTACTATATCGAGGTCTCCCGGGCTAACCTGCATCTGGTGCCTACGAACTATATCCGCAAGCAGACCCTGGCCAATGCGGAGCGATTCATCACCCCGGAGCTGAAGGAGATGGAGAGCCAGGTTCTCTCCGCCCAGGAGAGGTCTGTATCCCTGGAGCAGGAGATCTTCGCCTCCGTGCGCGGACAGGTGGCCGAATCTTCACTTCCGGTCCAGGAGAGGGCAGCAGCTCTGGCCGAGCTGGATGTGCTGGTGGCCCTGGCAGAGGCCGCCTCCGAGAGCGGCATGGTCCGTCCGGAGTTCAACCGGGAGGGCAGAATCTTTCTGCGGGCGGCCAGGCACCCCGTTCTGGATAAGGCCATGCGGGGCGGCTTTGTGCCCAATGATGTGCTCCTAGATGGGGAAGGAAGCCGCCTGATCATACTCACCGGCCCCAATATGGCCGGCAAATCCACCTTTATGCGCCAGATCGCCCTCTGTTCTATCATGGCCCAGGTGGGCTCCTTTGTCCCCGCATCCTATGCCTCGCTTTCTCTGGTTGACCGCATCTTCACCCGGGTGGGAGCCTATGACGACCTCTCCGCCGGCCAGAGCACATTCATGGTGGAGATGACCGAGCTGGCCACCATATTGAGCCAGGCCAGCCAAGAGAGCCTGGTGCTCCTGGATGAGGTGGGCAGGGGCACCAGCACCTTCGACGGCCTATCTTTAGCCTGGGCAATATCCGAGTTTTTGCAGGGCAGCATCAAATGCAAGGCGGTATTCGCCACCCACTACCACCAGCTTACCCAGCTGGAAGGGGCCCTTTCGGGAGTTAAGAACTACAGCATTGCGGTCAAGGAGGAGAAGGGGAGCATCACCTTTTTGCGCACGGTGGTGCCCGGTGCCACAGACAAGAGCTACGGGGTCCATGTGGCCCGCCTGGCCGGAGTGCCGGAAGCGGTGACCAGGCGGGCGGACCAGATCCTGAAGGTGATAGAGAAGGAGGCCAGGATCGAGCCCCTATCAGGCAAAAAGGCCAGAAGATCATCCCGCTACACCCAGCTCATATTCTTTGACGGGCCTGCCGCAACAGGTCAGGAGGAATTGGCAATGGCCCTGCCACAAAAGGACCAGTCTGTACTGCAGGAGATTAAGGCCCTCAACCTGGATGATCTCACTCCTCTAGAGGCTCTGGGACGGCTGGCGGACTACCAGAAGATGCTCAGCAATAGAGGGGCGGAGGAGGTGGATGGAAATGGTCAGGATTAAGCTTCTCGACCCCGATACCATCAACAAGATCGCTGCCGGCGAGNNGGAGCTGGTGGAAAACTCCATTGACGCCGGTGCGGGCAGGATTCTGGTTGAGGTAGCGGAGGGAGGAAAGGGCTTTATCCGGGTGACCGATGACGGATGCGGCATCGATCCCCAGGACCTGCCCCTGGCCTTCCAGAAGCATGCCACCTCCAAGATCAGCCGGGCAGAGGACCTGGCGGGCATATCCACCCTGGGCTTCCGGGGCGAGGCTCTGGCCAGCATTGCCAGCGTCTCGGGCAGCGTTGAGGTGAAGACCAAGACCCGAGGAGCTATCTCCGGCACCTATATCCGCCTGGAGCAGGGCAGAATAGTCGAGAGCAAGGATATCGGCTCGCCGGCGGGTACCACCATCACCGTCTGGGATCTATTCTACAATGTGCCGGCCAGAAAAAAGCACTTAAAAGCGGCAGAGGCGGAGCTGGTTTATATTGTGGATGCCCTGACGGAAATGGCAGTGGTGCACCACGACATCTCCTTCGAGCTCTTTTCCGGCAAGCGCACCCTCTTTAAATCGGCCCGATCGCCAAACTGGGACGATGTCCTCCTCCGCCTATTCGGGATCAAGACCCTGAAGGCCATGTCCCGGATCAAGGCACAGGGACAGGGATGGAGCATTAGTGGAGTTGTAGGCGATCCGCTATCGGTGCGAAGCAGCCCGGACCGGATCATGCTCTTTGTCAACGGCAGAGCCGTCTCCTCCCGCATCCTCTCCGGAGCTCTGCGAGAGGCTTATAGAAACATCATCCCCCTGAGCAAGAGCCCCGTAGCAGTCATATCCCTTCAGGTGGACCCAACCATGGTCGATGTCAATGTCCATCCCACCAAGAGGGAGATCCGCCTTCTGCGGGAAGGGGAGATCGCTGCGGCTCTGACTGCCGCTGCAGCAGCGGCTTTAGAGAGGCATGCCCGGCCCAGCAGGAAAGAAGCGAGCATAGACTCCGGCCAGGCAGAGGAAAGGGCCAGAGAGGCTGAGGAGACCAGGTCTGGCCAGATGGTGGTGGCAGAGAGTGGCAGTCAAAGTACCCTTCCTCTGATCTCATCAGACAAGCTAAGAGCGCCTCCGCCACGCCCGCCAAGGCTGCGCATCCTGGGCCAGATCAAGAAGCTTTACATCGTGGCAGAGGGGGAAGACGGGTTGGTCTTNNAGCTGCGGAGAGGATACGCTTCGAGATGCTTCAGGATCGCTACCGATCTAGGAGGATCCGCCAGGATCTGGTGGCACCTCTCTCCATTGAGCTGTCAGCCAGCGAGAGGGTGGTTTTGGCCTCCTGGCAGGATACTCTGCAGGATATCGGCTTTGATATCTCCCCCTTCGGAGGAAACACTTACACCGTGCGGGCTGTCCCGGCCACTGGCCGCTACCTGGAGAGCGCCGAGAGCGTGCACGATCTGTTAAGAGATCTCTTTTTGTCAGGCAAAGCCAGCCCTGCCTCCAGCGACAGAGATGACATCCTGAAGCTTCTGGCCTGCCGGGGCTCCATCAAATCGGGAAGAGAACTATCTCCGGCAGAGATGAAGAGGCTGATCGATGACCTCTTCCTCTGCCGCAATCCCATGACCTGTCCACACGGCCGCCCGGTGATGGTCAGCATAGAGGAGGGCCGCCTGGAGAGGCTCTTTTCCAGGAGATGAGCGCTTATTGTTTGTCGATAGAGCAATGGAATTCGAGTATTATTAAATTCAGGTTCCATATCTTGTTGGGCTATTCCAGACATCTTTCATCCCCCAAGTTATCAACCGGTCCATCTTGCCGCTATCAGGAAGGAGTAGGCCGATGTATCTCAAGCTGCTTTGTGCGCTCTGTGCCAAGAATAGTTTTGATTTGATCAGGCAACATGACCCAAAACTCAGAGACTCTAGTCACGCCAGCTCTAAATAAAGCAAGATACTCACCCCTCCCAAGAGGGACCGGGAGGCGGAGCAGATCGAGCGCTTTCGCTGGAATTCCAGTCTCCAACTGACGTAGCAGAACATCAGTCGCCTCCGGATTAGGTATATCGGCAGGAGCAAGAAGGGAGGCAATTTGGAAGGCCGACCTCAAATGGAATCGAGTTGTATCTGAAATGGAACGAATGTCGCCCCCAGCCACCGAACCTTGGCGGGGATTGATTGTGTAACTCTTTTCCATTTCGTTGATTGGCACACCATTGATCCAATCCCATAGGATGCAAGCACGCTTGGTCCTAGCACAATACGTCAAAGGATCTCCTGAATATCGCTGGAGCGCTAACGCTGTGTCATTCCCGAAGCGAATCGCAGCCTCGCGAGTCCATCGAAACTCAAGCTGCCCCTTCCGGAAGAGCGGAGTATACTGATTATCGAGTTCCGGCAAGGCTTGTACAAGCGCCATAAGCTTCTCGGGAGATATACCGTTCGATGCGGTTTTCTTCAGAATTTCTACAAGACGGAGAGCTGATTCGAGCGTCAACGAGGAACTACCACATGCTTTTCCGAGAAGAGTGAGGGAAAAAATATTTCTGTCTCGTTCAAGTAGTCCATCCTCCAGCATCCGAGGTACTAGGCTAGGGAGCTGAGATTCCTGACGCTTTTGCCATCCGGGATCATTTAGGGCACGCAAGTAGCCACCATAAGTATTAGCAATCAAGCTGATTAGCTCATCCTCTCGTATGCCGTGGATTTGAGCAAGAAGGCGCAGGATCCACGTTCCGATTTCCTCTTCCCTAAAAGAAGATGTTACTGGCTCGGGATCTGTCAGCACATAATTGCGGAACAATTGCTGGCGCTCAAGAGGCGAATCGGCTAAAATTATAGCTGTTCCGGTTTCCCGAAATCCAAGTCGCCCAGCACGACCAGCCATATTTTTCACTTCAGCTGCTGAAAGCATCGTTCCTTCCCAAGGATAATCATGTTCGACGATGATAACGGTAGACGCTGGCGTATTGACACCCGCTGCAATAGTAGTTGTTGCTGAAAGAACCTTCACAGGACTATCCGGATCACGAAAGGCACGTTCTATAAGGACACGCTCATCTCGAGTCAAATTTGTGTTGTGGAATGCTGTACCCCCGCCAAGGGCTCGACGCAGCCCTGCAGAAGCGCTTGACAGATCATGCGCAGGGAGCGAACTTATGATTGATGTTGCTGGCTGTAGACCAAGTTCATTTGAAAGGTAGTTTGAACATCCTTCTGTGGCACCACGTTGGTTTCTAAATATGAGGACCTTTTCACGGGCCTCCTGGTTCGTTAAGAGGAAACGAACCAAGGGGACCAATATATCTTGAGAGCTAGGCTTATTTTTTCGCTGAAGGATCATATAGGGTGGAAGAAGCTGTTTAGTTAGGTGTTTTCCATCGACACTGAGATACTCATAGATCCCGCTTCGGTCAAGTACTCCGATTTGTAGCGGGATCGGGCGAGAATCGGAAACAAGGGCCTGCAAATCAAGCCATTCATGAAAGTGATTCAGGTTCCCGATAGTGGCCGATAAGAGAACGAGTTGTGGTTGGATGCCCAACTGACGAGATGCACGGACATAGGTTAGAAGTAATTCCACTGAGATACCACGATGCGAGTCGCGAATGAATTGTGCTTCATCAAGAACAATCAGACCAAGGCGATGGAGAATGGGAGGATTCCCTACAGCAAGAGCAAGAAACATCTCAAACGTCAGTATAGCGATCTCGAACTTTCCCTTTAAGAATAAATCCGTTTGGTCGAGGTAGTCCCCACTGCATCGGATCACGCGCAGACCCAGTCTATTCGCGTAGATCGCATCGAAGTCCTCGTACTTTTCATTGACCAGAGCGCGATATGGCAGAAGAAAGACCACCTTTCGCCCCTCTGAAATTGCTCGAATCGCAGCCATTTCGCCAATGAATGTCTTCCCGGCACTGGTGGGGGCGACCACCAGAACTGATGACCTATTCAGGATCTGGTATTCGTTAACCGCCATGATTTGCAGATCATTAAGTCCATCAGGGAAGCGTTCCGCCCAAGCATCCAACACTGCTTTGGAGATGCCAGCAGCGGCTAAATCATGAATGTCTGCCGTAACACGCACAGCGATTGTTTCCGGAAAAGCCTTCTGAAAATTCCCCCCCCGACGCAAGGCAGGGAGCTTCAAACCTCCGTCAATCATTCCAAATAGAATAGGGGTTTGTGTAATCCCCATTGCGGCAGCATCAGCACGAATAATGTCTTGAGCCTCATCCATGGCAGCAACAAGACTAACGGTTCCTCCTGTCCGTGTTAGCACATCGATCAGAGCTTTCGTCAGCAATCCATGTCGGTGAACAGGATGCTCGTAGGCTGCTTCATCCAGGCCAGCAGCTGTGATCATCAGGAGGCCACTCCCTGAGAAGGTCTCGGGATCAAAAGGCATACCCCTGCTCGCCGGACTATCTTCGAGAACGCGCGCTGGAGCACCTCCACTGAAGCAGCAATCGAGAATACAGATCACGGCTCTTGCTCTTGACTCCTTGAACTGACGAGCAAGATCACCCATCGCGATAGTAGACTCATTGCAGTCGACTAACGTTGTGTTATGAGCAACGAGACGATGGTCTCTTGTTCCATGACC